>JBFMBQ010000182.1:0-2347 GCA_040755115.1 bacterium | reverse complement strand
CATTAAAGAGTCTGCGGACAAGGGAAATTATCAGTGAAATAAAAATTAAGTTGAGAGAGAAGGGAACAGTTAAAGAGGATGAAAAAGAAGTAAAACCCGTGTCGGAGATGAGGTTCCATCTTGAAGAGATAGAAAAGATGCCTAAAGTTGAAAACATAGTGAGTGAGGCTGAAGAGAATGAAACTAAATGAACTGCCGGGGCGGAGATCGGTAAGGAAGCGTAAGCGTGTTGGGCGCGGAACGGGTTCCGGGCATGGGAAGACTTCGGGGCGCGGACAGAAGGGGCAGAAATCGCGTTCAAGCGGGCAGATACCGGTTGCCTTCAGCGGCGGCGGCATTTCTCTTTTTCGTCGGCTGCCGAAACTCGGCGGTTTCAAACCTCTTGATAAAATTCATTATGTGCCGGTTAATGTGGCGGCATTAAATATCTTTGATGACGGCGATGAAATCACGCTCCTGTCCCTGAGGGAAAAAAGGCTGATCAAGAAAAATGAAAAGAAAGTAAAAATACTCGGTGACGGTGAATTGAACAAGAAACTTTTCGTCAGACTCCCTGCCTGTTCACAATCCGCAGAGGAAAAAATCCTTAAAGCCGGCGGAGAATTAATAAGAACTCAAGATCAATAATTAAGTTGCCTGAGTTGGAGGTTTCGGTTTCGGGAGTATAGAAATTTTTATTTCAGACTACGGACTTCAATCATATTTTTTGAAGCCTGATGTCTGAAAACTGTTTATAGGGCGAGGCAATGCTATCGGTACTTGCGAATGCTTTCAGAGTGCAGGACATGCGTAAGAAGATGATTTATCTTCTTGGTGTCTTCTGCCTTTATATGGTCGGGGCGCACATCCCGGTGCCTGGCATTGACGCTGCGGCGATGGACAATTTGATTGGCGGCGGCACGCTTTTCGGTTTTCTTGACCTTTTTTCCGGCGGCTCGCTGCGCCGATTCTCCATCTTTGCTCTTGGCATCACTCCATACATAAACGCTTCAATTATTTTCCAACTTCTCACCGTTGTGGTGCCGAAACTGGAAGAACTTGCCAAAGAAGGCGAGAGCGGACGGAAGATAATAACAAAGTGGACGCGTTATCTGACGATCGGGCTTGCGTTCTTTCAGGCATCGGGGCTTTATCTGGTGCTTCACCGTTCTGGCGGGATACTGCGGGTGGATACCTGGTTCTTCCGCATACTTGTCATAGTTACACTTGTCGGTGGCACCGCTTTCCTTATGTGGCTCGGTGAACAAATCAGTGAGAAGGGCGTCGGCAATGGAGTTTCCATTATCATTTTTATCGGCATCATTGCTTCACTCCCGCAGCAGGTTGTGCAGACTTATGCCCAGGCGCAATTGAATGGAAATTATCTCGGGCTTATTGCGCTGTTGATCATTTCAGCGGGGACGGTGGCTTTCATAATATATATACACAAAGGGGAACGCAAAATTCCTGTCCAGTATGCCAAGCGTGTGGTGGGACGAAAAATCTACGGTGGTCAGACAACCTATATTCCCCTTAAAGTGAACACGGCGGGCGTCATACCCATTATATTTGCTATCTCTGTCCTGCTTTTTCCTGCCACTATCGCACAGTTTATCCCATATCAGCCATTGACTATCTTTGCGCAGAAATTCCCGAGCACAGCGTATTACAGTATTTTCTATTTCATCTTCGTATTCATATTTACTTATTTCTATACGGCGGTTGTATTCAACCCGAAAGATGTTGCCGAGAGGATGAAAAAACACGGCGGTTTTATTCTCGGCATTCGTCCTGGCAAACCTACGGCTGAATATCTTGAAAAAATAATGATCCGCATCACTTTTATGGGTGCACTATTTCTGGGATTCATCGCAGTACTGCCCCAGATTGTGGTATCTCTGACGAAGTTGGACAGTTTCGGGCTGGGCGGCACATCAATATTGATAGTGGTAGGTGTCGCGCTTGATACTATTCAGAACATAGAGGCGCAACTTTTAATGAGGCATTATGAGGGATTCTGAAAAGTTATATTTTGACTATCAGAGAATACATGTGAAGGGATTTCAAAGACCCCTTTGTGATCTGTTTCTTATTGGATCCAAAGGTAAAATTATGTTAAAAGCACTCATTGATAGTGGGGCGGATTACTCAGTTTTTAAAATAAAGGATGCAGAAGATGCGGGAGTAAATATTAAGGATGGCGAAATTACTCATATACAATTTGGTGTTTTAAAATCGGAAGGTTATAGAAAAAAGGTTTATATTTCATTAAATGGTTTTTTATTACGAACAGATGTCGTGTTTGTTGAACATTTATCCTTACCTTATGTTCTGCTTGGGAGAATTGGTGTTTTTGCCAGGTTCAACG
>JBFMBQ010000181.1:0-6013 GCA_040755115.1 bacterium | reverse complement strand
AGTGCGGTGGCACGACACCGCTTTGTCATACGGCGACATGTCGCCGTAAATGAAAGCGACATCGTGATGTCGCACTCCAAATTGATCAACCATTACGAGGAAACAATACCATGGGTAAAATTGCTCATTTTAGTGTCTTAACACTGAACTTCTACGCAAAATGGCAAAGAAATTTATTAACCAATCTCTGTGACCTCTGTGGCTCTGTGTTTTTGTTCTTTCTTTTGGTTCTGGCTGTGCCAGGTTAGGTATAAACAAGGTTACCTTGAGATTTCATAACGCTGGATTGATACATAAGGCTCAGGCAAGCGCAAATTCGCAAAACTTGACATCCGTTGAGTGGTTCTTAAAATACCTAATGTAGGCACGGATTAACACGGATTAGCACAGATAAAATTAATCTTCGTGTTCTTCGTGGTAAAAATTTTAATCTGCCAACGGGCATTTAGCTCAGCAGGTTAGAGCGCAGCCCTGATAAGGCTGAGGTCCCCGGTTCGACTCCGGGAATGCCCAGTAAAAACAAAAGAACATAACAATTCGTCGGGGCGCACCCGTGTGTGCGCACAATCAGGCAGACACACAGGTCTGCCCCTACAGGGAGAAACACAATAATGTTAAGAAATTTCACACTTGAATATTGGATTGATGAGGGCTGGTATGTAGGAAGGCTCAAAGAAGTTCCCGGCGTATTCAGCCAGGGCGAAACACTTGATGAACTGGAAGAAAACATAAAAGAGGCATATAAACTTATGATGATAGAGGAAGATACCCCTGTAAGTTCCGAAGTTCAAACAAAAGAGGTCGGGGTTGAGGTGTGAAAAGACATGAGTTTATCCGTGAACTGGTTGATGAGGGATGTTATTTAAAACGGCACGGCGCAAATCACGATATATATGTAAATCCTAACAACGGAAAAAAAGCACCAGTCCCAAGACATTCGGAAATAAAGGATAGTCTGTGCCGGTTGATAAGAAAGCAACTTGGGATAAAAAGGAATAAATGAGAGACAAGTTATTATTCTTCATAAAATCCCTGAAAGATAATAACCAAATAACGGGTTATGATGAAGCCGCAGTTAAACAGGCTATCATCATGCCAATCCTCCAGATACTTGGCTGGGATGTTTTTAATGTTAATGAAGTGAAACCAGAACACTCAACTGGCGGCGGTAATGTTGATTTCGCTTTAATGGAAGATGGTGAAAACAAACTGTTTTTAGAGGTAAAAAACACTGGAATTGAACTTGAAAAACAAAAAGATCAACTACTCAATTACTCATATAAGGTCGGAATCCCTCTCGCAATTTTAACAAACGGTATTGTATGGTGGTTTTATCTTCCAAGTTTAAAAATTCCCTGGGAAAAACGAATGTTTTGCACAATAGACATAATTCAACAAGACGCTGAATATATTACTGATCGCTTTGTAGATTTTTTATCTAAAGAAAATGTTCATAACGGTACGGCAGAGAAAAAAGCAGAGGAAGCACATAGGAGACTCCAGATACAAGACAAAATTAGTGCTACTATCCAAGAAGTATGGGATAATCTTACATCCGAACCCTACGAATCACTTATTGCTCTGATCAGCGATAAAGTTAAAAAAATGTGTGGTGATGAACCCGAACATTCCAAAATAATTCAATTCTTGCAGGATTATTTTACTTCAAAATCAGAAACAGATAAACGGCGTAAACCTAATAAACAAGTTGGTGTTTCATCAACACAACAATATGGGAAAAAATCACCAAAAAAACCAATTTTTGGATTTTACTTCAAAGGTAAACCTTATGAAGTTAGAACTTGGAAAGGTATGTTAGTAAAACTTTGCGAAATTTTATTTTCAATCCATCATCGTGAATTTGTTGATAAAGTATTAAATATGATGCCACAGCATTTCACAAAGACAAGAAATGAGTTAAGAGAACCAAGGGAAATAACAAACGCAAGAATATGGATAGAAACTAATCTTAGTGCAGAAGCGACTGAAAAACGGTGCCGTGAACTGCTGGAATTATTTGGTCATTCCAAAAACGATTTACGAATTAAAACAAACTAAAATACGAGAAATTTTGTAAAAACAACAAACAAGGAATAAGAGACATTTATGAGGAGTTGATAAATTATGAGCATCATCATACCTGACGACATTCTCCAGTCAACACGGATGACGGAAAAAGAACTAAAACAGGAAATCGCCGTGCTTCTTTTTCAGATGGATAAGTTGACATTGGCGCAGGCAAGCCGCCTCGCCGGGGTAAACATGCTGCAATTCCAACATCTTCTCGCGAGCCGTCAAATTCCCTTGCATTATGATGTCGCAGAGTTTGAAGAAGACCTGAAAACCTTGAAGGATTTATCCAGACTGTGATTGTTGTCAGCAATACCTCGCCAATTATGAACCTTGCCGTGATAGGGCAATTGAATTTGCTTGAGCGCCTTTATGGCAGAGTTTTTATTCCAGAGGCGGTAATTCAGGAACTTTCAGTGATAAAACCAGAAGAACATAAATTGCCAATCATTAAAATACCTTCCTGGATAGAATCACGAGCAGTGAAAGATAGCCCTTTAGTTCATTCCATTGCTTTTGAATTGGACACTGGCGAGGCTGAAGCAATTGTTCTTGCGACAGAACTGAAAGCAGACCTTTTGCTGATTGATGAGCGGCGGGGGCGAGTGGTATCTTCCCGTATGGGGCTTAAATTCATTGGCTTGTTGGGCGTGCTTATTGAAGCAAAGCATAAGGGATTCATAGTCGCTATAAAACCTATTCTTGATACTCTTATTTCTAAAGCAGGTTTTTGGATAAGCGGACAATTATACAATAAGATTTTACAAACGGCTGATGAATAATCTCAAATCCTAATCTTAACGGGCTGTTGAAAAACTAAAGATCTCACGCAAAGATTGCGAATAAATTCATGTATATTTATAATAATCTGTGTCTATCTGTGTTAATCTGTGGTTCAATTGTTTATTTACGCCTCTGCGCGAAATCAATACGCATAAAGTTTCCCATACGGGCGCTTTGAAACAGGGAGAAGTTTGGAGAACTGTCCTGCGAATATTTCATCCGCGTTCTTATCAAACAGGCGGGCGTATTCTTTGATGTATCGTTCAAGTTTCGCACGGTCGTTTTCATCAGGCTCGCGGATGCCGACCTCCTTGCCGAGTTGATACTCTTCCACACTGCCGCGCAGAAAAATAACTCCGCCGTGCATGCCGGTGCCGATGAAACGGGCGCGGTGTTTTTCGCCCTTTCCGAGCGTGAGTCCGAGCAGTATAACAATTCCCCCCGCCATGTATTCGCCGAAGAAATCCTGCGATGTGCCGCCGATAACGAGAACGGGGATTTTTTCCATATATTCCTTCATGTGTATCGCAACACGATAGCCGACATCATCTCTGATATAAATTTCGCCGCCCCGCATTGACATCCCCAATATATCGCCCGCATGCCCATGCACAACGATTTTTCCGTCGTTCATCGTGTTGCCGCAGCCGTCCTGCGCATTGCCAAAGACGGTGATGGTTGAACCGTTCATGAAACTCCCAAGGTCGTTGCCGGGCGTGCCATGAATTTCAATCTCCACCTGCCCTTCCATATTTGTCGCGATGTAGCGCTGACCGGCGACATTGCGCAGAACGATTTTTTTCGCCCCGCCGTCAACAAGATTGCGCACGACCTGATTCAGGTTGCGGTAATAGACATCGGCGGCGTCAACCTCAAACACACCGGAACCGACACGCTTCACTATCTGTTTCTCCAGCGTTGCCGTTATCGCCGGGTCGGGCAGATTAAAAACATTTCTGTCAATCGTTTCCATTTTATTAGACAGGATTCACAAGACTAACGATTTTTATGTTCATTATTTGTTTAACAACATCGGCTTTCAAACTGCCACTAATTCTTGCTCATTTTGAATAATAATTTTTGGGTTTGAATTTCTTGGAGGGACAGGCAATCCTTTCTCTTTAAGTAAATTAATATGCTCTATCATTCCCCACTTCGCCTTGTAAACGCAATCCTCAATAGAATGTCCGATCCCTGTAAAACCTTCCAAATCCGGGGAATAAAATCCAAAGTAGTCAGGTTCCTCAGTTGCTTCAATTATTAAGGAATATTCTAACTCTATCACTTCAATCCCTCCTTTATCTTTCTTTTATACCAGCCGCTTTCAGTATAGCATAGCATGTCCCTTTAGGAACTTCTCTTGAGCCGTGATAGTCCACTCGTATTAACTTATCCCAGTTTGGTTTCCCATAGTATCTTATAGAACCTTTCTCTTTCACAATCCTGAATCCATTCTTCTCTAATAATCTCACCAATTCGCTGAATTTCATTTATCTTACCACACGCAATTTACAAACGACAGAATTTCTCACGCCCCCGCCTGCTTGACGCCGAGCACATCCATCTCCGCCTGCGTCAGTCCAACCCCGCGCAGATGGTCGCGGTTGCCGCGCAAACTCTCTATGGAATTTATGCCCATCCCTCCGAGCATCTCTTTTATCTCATGACTCCAGCCGCGCAGCAGGTTCACGAGCCGTCGCGTGCCGATGTCAGGGTTTATCCGTTTGCTCAGATAGGGATCCTGCGTGCAGATGCCCCAGTTGCAGACGCCGGTGTAGCATTTCTGGCAGAGCGAGCAGCCGAGCGCAACGAGTGCGGCGGTTCCTATATATACCGCATCCGCACCGAGCGCGATTGCCTTGATTATATCCGCACTGTTGCGGAAGCCGCCGGCGACGAGGATTGAAGCGTGGTTTCGAATGCCCTCTGCGCGCAGCCGCGCATCCACCGATGCGAGCGCCATCTCAATCGGTATCCCCACATTGTCCCGTATTATCTTCGGCGCCGCCCCCGTGCCGCCGCGAAGCCCGTCAAGCGCGATTATATCCGCCCCCGCCCGCACCATACCGCTTGCGATCGCCGCCGAGTTATGCACCGCCGCAATCTTAACGCTGACAGGCTTGGTGTAGTTTGTCGCCTCCTTTAATGCGAAAATCAACTGCGCAAGGTCTTCAATGGAATAAATATCATGTTGCGGCGCAGGCGATAACGCATCCGTCCCTTCAGGTATCATCCGTGTGTAAGAAACTATGTCTGATACCTTCTCACCCGGCAGGTGCCCGCCGATGCCGGGCTTTGCCCCCTGCCCTATCTTGATTTCAACGATGACGCCTGTGTTCAGATAATCAACATCAACTCCGAAGCGCCCTGAAGCGCACTGCACAATGGCGTTTTTGCCGTACTTGCGCAGTTCCGTCGGGAAGCCGCCCTCGCCGGTGTTGAAAAGCGTGCCGAACTCCGATGCCGCTCGCGCGAGCGATTCCATCACATTGTAACTGATTGCGCCGAACGACATCGCAGAAAATACAATCGGGGTTTCAATCCTGACCTGCGGCGGCATAATGCCTTCAATCTGCTTGCCGCCAATTTTAAGGCTGTCTGGTTTTCGCCCGAGGAAAGTTACCAGTTCCATCGGCTCGCGCAGCGGGTCAATGGAAGGGTTTGTAACCTGGCTTGCGTTGAGCACGAGTTTATCCCAGTAGATCGTATAGCCCTTATCATTGCCCATCCCCGTGAGGATTACGCCGCCGGTCTCCGCCTGCTTGCGCAGGTCAAAGATTTTCTCCGCCGTCCAGTTTGCATTCGGACGGTATTCCATTGGATTGGTTCGTATCGTGATGGCGCCGGTTGGGCACATCACCGCGCAGCGCTGGCAGCCGGCGCATTTCTCCTCGCACGAGCGTATCACATCCTCTTCGGAATCATAATAATGCGTGTCAAACCCGCACTGACGCACGCACACCTCACAGCGTATGCACCGCTCGTCATCGCGCTCAACCTTGAATTCAGATGGCAGATATGTCTTCATTTTTCATTCCACTATAACTTTAGAGATAAGACTTAAATTCTTCGTCAGTTAGACCAGCCTTTTGGATAATCTTTTTTAAAGTGTAGGGATTCAACCTTGTGTGCCGCGGAATGATTATAACTCGCTTTCCGT
>JBFMBQ010000180.1:0-3614 GCA_040755115.1 bacterium | reverse complement strand
CAAGTACATCCATCAGTGTTGTGTCCCACGCGGCGATCTCTGAATCAAACTCTTTTGATGCCTTCTCATCCGCACGAAGCCGACCATAAGCGCGGTTCACCTCCTCCAGAAACGCGCGGCGCCTGTAATTTTCTATCGCTCTATCAAGAACATATAACATCGTGGCGCCCGATTTGCTGGATAATTCCTGCAAGGTTTCCTTCGCTTTCTTACTGATTCTTACGGTGCTGCTATGTGGCATGCGTCACCTCCATTGTTGCTGTCTACTATATAGTTTACCAAATAGTTCACTCAAAGACAACCTTCAAACAGAAATGGGTATCCAATTCACTCAATTATCTTCATTATTGCAAAAAACTTAAAAGATTTCACGCAAAGGGCGCAAAGAATGCGCAGAGAACGCAAAGATGTAAGGGGCGCACGGCCGTGCACCCCTACTTCCCTATTATTTTGATAAATGATAAAACGATGGCTGTGCCTATTTATTCAATCAATCTTTGAATACGATTCGGTATGAGTATAATTTGCACAAGCCGCGCGAATGGCATGAATGCGCCGAAAAAACGAAAGCAAAGAAAATTCAGAACTGGAGGCATGATATGGATTTAAGAACTGTGGCGACTGTTTTTTTAAGTGTTTTCCTATCTGAACTCGGCGACAAAACGCAACTTGCGACACTGCTGTTTGCGTCGCAGGAAGGTTTTAATAAAGTCGGCGTGTTTATCGCTTCAGCGTCTGCGCTTGTGCTTACATCTTTTATTGCGGTGCTTGTGGGGGATCAGGTCAGTCGTTTCGTTCCTCTGCACACTGTCAAAATAGTCGCCGGAATCGGTTTCATTACGATAGGATTATGGGTGTTTATAAGTGCGAGGACTTAAAGATATACATACGGTTGCGTATATAGATGATCGGTTGCGCGGCTCGAATCGTCAATCGTTGATCGTTAATCGGCTAAAGAAAAAGCCGAAAACCGTAAGATGAATAACGATTCCAGCGGCGCAACCGCAACCGAATGACAATGAGCAGTTCTGGGATTTAAAACATGTCAGAAATCAATGTTACAAAGCACTTGTAGGGGTTTGATTTATCAAACCCAAAAACGGCGGCATACGGAGATGCCGCCCTACAGGTGGTTTGATTTATCAAACCCAAAATAGGGCACGATAAATTGTGCCCCTACATATCAGCAAAAATTCATGACCGTATGTATAATAAAAATGCAAAACTAATAATATGATTATTTTTGTGATATAGTTTTATCATTATTCGGATGGGGGGATCATTATGAGACGGTTTTTCTATTCCGCGGTTTTACTCGCTTCACTTTTTTATTTATTCTCAATCGCCGCAGTCGGGACAATCTACGCGGGCGGACTGGAAAATTTTGAACAATCTTTCCGCACACCGCCCGCTGAATACGGGAGCGCGCCCTTCTGGTCGTGGAACGAGAAGTTGCAGCCCGATGAACTTCCACGACAGATTGATGGGTTCAAGGCTGGCGGCATGGGCGGGTTTTTCATACACGCGCGCATCGGGCTGATAACGAGGTATCTTTCAAAGGATTGGATGGACAGCGTGCGCGTGAGCGTTGACCACGCAAAAAAGAACGGCATGCTCGCATACCTTTATGATGAGGATCGTTGGCCCTCGGGGTATGCCGGCGGTATCGTTCCGAGCGAGAACCCAGAATACCGCCAGCGGGCAATACACATGGTGGAAACCATAAAACCGCTTGTGGACGCCGACATCGGCGCGGAGTGGAAACTTGTGCGCGTGTTCGCCACAGAAAAACTCGGCAACAGCCTCATTGCCTATAAAGATGTTACACCAGCAAGCGGCGCCAAAGTGGATGAACGCTACGCAGGCAAGACGCTCCTTTATTTTTTTCAGGTTTATTCTTCCGCCACTGCCTGGTTCAATAACAACGGCTACATTGATGTGATGAGTCCCGAGGCGGTCGCCGCCTTTATCAGAAGCACTTACGATGCCTACAAGGACGCGGTCGGCTCGGAATTCGGCAAAACAGTCCCCGCAATCTTCACGGATGAACCGAATTTCCTAAACAGGGGCAATATCCCGAACAACTCAATCCCCTGGACGGATGCCTTGCCCGATACCTTCCGCGCAGAACACGGCTATGCCATTGAGGATTACCTGCCGCTCCTCTTCTACGAGACGGGCAACCATAAAAAAATACGCCTTGATTTCTGGACGACCGCTACAGTGATGTTCCGTGATGCCTTCGCCCGCCAGATTTATGACTGGTGCGACAAGAACAACATCAAGTTCACAGGGCATTACATGTCCGAAGACACGCTCGCCTCGCAAATCCAATGGATCGGCGCTGCGATGCCTCACTACGAATATATGCAGATGCCGGGGATGGACCATCTCGGGCGCAACATACATAACATGCTCACCGCCAAACAGGTAAGTTCGGTTGCGCACCAATTCGCCCGCCCGCTCATCCTGACCGAGACCTACGGCTGCGCCGGCTGGAACACAAATTTTGATGAATTCAAATGGATGGCAGACTGGCATTTCGCGCTCGGCGTTAATTTCATCAACCAGCACCTTTCCTGGTATACAATGCGCGGCTGCCGCAAGCGCGATTATCCTCCCTGCCTGAATTATCAATCCCCCTGGTGGCGATACCACAAGATGCTGGGCGAATATCTGCACCGCGCTTCCTTCGCAACCTCGCAGGGCGATTACACTGCCGACGCTCTCGTCCTGCACCCCATCTCCAGCGCATGGGCGGTCTATTCACCCGTATTCACCGAACGGATGAATGAACTCAACACGCAATTCGTATCGCTTATCTCCCTGTTGAGTTCTCGGCAGGTTGATTATGACCTCGGCGATGAGATCATCATTGCGCGCCACGGCAGCGTTGACGGCGGCAAATTTGTCGTGAACAAAATGGCTTATTCTTCTGTCGTCATCCCGCCGGGCATCACACTGCGCAGCACAACGGTCAAACTGCTTGAAAAATTCACCGCCAACGGCGGCTTGGTCGTCATGGTTGAACCTGTGCCGACTATTCTGGACGCAGACAATGACAAGCCGTTTGAATTGCAGGGAGCGATCATCGCAGGGGATAACGCTAATGCACTCTTCAAACTCATCACGCAACTGCCGCATCATGTGAAACTGGTTACATCAGAAGGCACTACTGCGGATTCCATCTATATGCACCAGCGCGAAATCGGCGGCAGCCGTTTCCTATTCTTCGCAAACACAGATAAAGACAGGAGCGTGGAAGTTACCGCCCGCCTTCCGTTCGAAGGGCGTGTGCGCGAATGGAACCTCTTTGACGGGACTTCTGCGGATTATCCACAGGGCGCGGTGGGCGACTATACTTCGGTGAATCTCCACTTTGAACCCGCAGGCTCTGTTCTGTTATCTGTTACACCCGATGAAACACCCGCTGCCGTAAAATCCGATAAACCCGCACTCATCCGCACCGAAAGCCTGCCTGAAAAATGGGCAGTTGTTAAGCAGGATTCAAATGCGCTGACGCTTGATTTCATCCGCTACCGCCGCGAGGGCGATAAAGTCTGGTCGCTCGCTGTGCCGCAATATAACATACAGGAAACACTTGAAGGGACAGG
>JBFMBQ010000179.1:0-5948 GCA_040755115.1 bacterium | reverse complement strand
TCCTCAAGGGCAAAACTTTCTATACCCGCTTCGGCGATGTGTTTTCCTGGTTTATGCTCGCAATCTCTGCGGCGGGCATCGTCATCTATTTTTATAAGCGGTCAGGCAAAAAATCCAAAAGCACGACAAATAAGAAGAAAAAACCGAAGAAGAAAAGGAAATGATATGATTCAAAACGACGACGATCGCCTGAATGTGTTTAATTAAATTCGTGTAAATTCGTGAAATTCGTGGATAAAAAATTGAAACCAGATGTTATCAGCGGACATTGACAACGCATTTAAGGATAAGTTGCTCTCGGTAATAATACCCGCATATAACGAGGCGGACATCATCGGGCAAACCATAGGGCGGGTGCTTGAATATCTGCGCGGTAAAGGCTGGCGTTACGAAGTGATCGTCGTGGACGACGGCAGCACCGACGCAACCGCCGATGTTGCGGCAGAGGCGGCGGGCGGCGCGGCGGCGGTGTCGCTTTTGCGCAACGAACGAAATATGGGTAAAGGCTACACCGTGCGGCGCGGTATGCTGTCAGCACGCGGCGACGCACGCATCTTCACTGACGCCGACCTCTCCGTCCCCTTTGAAGAAATTGAAAAACTCATCCCGCACTGGCAGAACGGCTGCGGCATCGCCTTCGGCTCAAGATATGTCCCGGGCGCAAAAATTGAAGTCCACCAGTCCGCTCTGCGCGAGGCAATGGGCCTCGCCTTCAACATCCTCGTCCGCTGCCACATGCTCGCATGCTTCAAGGATACTCAAACAGGCTTTAAGTTGTTCTCCAGCGAATGCGCCGAAAGGGTTTTCCGCAATCAGAAACTCACAGACTTCGCCTTTGATGTTGAGTTGCTCTTCCTTGCGCGCCGCTATGGCTTCAGAATCGCCGAAGTGCCAATCACAGTAAGCAACCGCTCAACAAGCAAGATCAATCTGTTGATTACGCCGCTGGTTATGTTCTTTGAACTTCTTAAAATCCGCTGGAATCAGATATGCGGACGGTATTAATACAAAGGAAGGAAAATCGTTGCATTTTGCAGGGGCGGTTCGCGAACCGCCCTTACCAATCACTGAAAATATTTACACCGGTATTCACAATCAGGATTGGGGTGTTTGCAAACAGAAGTTCCATTGAGGTTTTTTACAATGTTGTTAATTAAATATGCGATGTAAACAAGAAAAACTATCACTAATGGAACCAGGACGATGAAGATCTGGTCGGCGATTGCGTTAGTATTCCGATTATCAGCCGCTTGCGCAGCCGTAACCGGTTGGTGCAGAGATTTCCCCGCCGATAGAAAATCTGCAAGCATCCCGAAAAAAAGAAAGACCGCCACAACGAAACAAAAAACTGCCACCGCCATCAGATTCTTTCGTGAAATATTTCTTTTGTTCATACCTGTTCCTCAAGTTAACAATTTTATATTATATTTTAAGATTATTCTATAAAATTCAAAAGAAACTGAACCTTGATCGCATCTGATTATAACAACTTCCTTTTTCGCACTTTTCCTGAACTGACAGGCAGAATACCTCATTTGCCGCTTCTGAACACGCCCACGCCGCTGGAACAGATGAAATCACTGGGAGAGCGGCTCGGCATCAAAAACCTCTGGGTGAAACGCGACGACCTCACGGCGCACCCTTACGGCGGCAACAAGCCGCGTAAACTGGAGTTCATCATCGCCGATGCGCTGTCAAAAGGTGCGGATGCAATCCTCACTTTCGGCGGCATCGGCACTAATCACGGTCTGGCAACTACCATTTACGGCGCAAAAAATAATCTCCGCTCGCTCCTCGTGCTTTATCCGCAGCCTGTTACAGAACATGTGCACCAGAATATTCTTCTAATGCGACATTTCGGCGCCGAAATGCGGCTCGCAGGCTCTTATCCGGGGGCGGCTTTGACGGCGTATCAGTGGATCCGACAGGAGCGGCGCAGCGGTAGAAAGGTTTACCTCTTGCCTCCCGGCGGCTCATCTGTTGTCGGTGCGCTCGGATACATCAGCGCCGCACTGGAGTTGGCGGCGCAGGTTAACGAGGGCGTTGTCCCCTGCCCCGACTATATCTTTGTTCCCGCCGGCACATGCGGCACCATTGCCGGGCTGCTGGCTGGCTTGCACCTCGCCGGGTTGCCGACCAAAGTTGTGGCAGTGCGGGTAACGATGAAACTGGCGGCGAACCATATCGTTGCCTTCAAACTTTGCAGAAACGCAATTGCGTTCTTGAAAAAAAATGGGGCAAAAATTCCGGCACAAGGTGTTTCTTCCGAAAAACTGATTTTCCTGCACACCTATTACGGCGGTGAATACGGGCGCGCAACCCCTCAAGGTCTTGATGCTATTAACCTCATTAAATCAAACGAAGGATTGTCGCTTGAGCCGACTTACACTGGAAAAACCGCCGCAGGAATGATTGATTTCATCCATAAGCGGTCAAAACCTGATGAGGTCTATCTTTTCTGGAACACCTTCAATTCTCAGGATTTGACACTTTATCTTCGGGATACCTCTGTTGACAGCCTTCCAGCATCATTCCAGAGATATTTTATCTAAACCATGATTAATAATCTAAAATCATTGGAAAAAAGCGATTAAATTTTTATAATTTCTGGATAGTATGAACAAAATGGGGCGTGGAGGTTAGAAATGGCGCGGGAAGACAGGCGGCTAATTTACATGGATCACGCCGGGACAACGCCGATGCATCCCGAGGTTTTTGAAACGATGTCGCCGTATTTCATAGAACGGTTCGGCAATCCCTCAAGCATCCATACTGTCGGCAGGGAGGCGAAGGGAGCGATCGAAGACGCCCGCGCACAGGTTGCAGCGCTGATCGGGGCGCGCCCGGAAGAAATCATCTTCACAAGCGGCGGCACCGAGGCGGACAACATGGCAATACAGGGCTGCGCCGCCGCAAATGAAAAAAAAGGGAAACACCTCATAACCTCTGCAATTGAACACCACGCCGTGCTTGACACCTGCGAGTTCCTCGCTAAAAGAGGCTGGGATTTGACGGTGCTGCCGGTTGACAGCATGGGTATGGTTGACCTTGATGATGTGCGCAAGGCGATAAGAAAAGACACTCTGCTTATAACTATAATGCACGGGAACAACGAGATCGGCACGATTGAGTATGTAGAGGAAATAGGGAAGATAGCGCGTGAACATGGGATATATTTTCACACCGACACTGTGCAGACAGCGGGCATAATCCCGATAGATGTCGGGAAGATGAACATAGACATGCTCGCCATTTCGGCGCACAAGATGTATGGACCGAAAGGCATTGGTGCGCTGTATGTTCGTTCTGGTGTGCGTGTTGCGCCTCTGGTTTACGGCGGCGGTCAGGAGCGGAAGCGACGCTCGGGGACTGAGAATATTCCGGGAATCGTCGGCTTCGGCAAGGCGGTGGAACTTGCGATGAAGGAGCGGGCGCAGCGCGAGGCGCACCTCATAACACTGCGCGACCGGCTCATTGAAGGCATATTTTCCACCATTGACGATGTCATCCTCAACGGTCATCCAACGCAGCGGCTGCCGAACAATGTAAATGTCTGCATCAAATATATTGAAGGCGAATCCATGCTTTTGATGCTTGATATGCTCGGGATAGCGGCATCCTCAGGGTCTGCCTGCACGAGCGGCTCGCTTGACCCGTCCCATGTGCTTCTCGCCATCGGGATTCCGGCTGAAATCGCTCACGGCTCGCTGCGCTTTACCCTCGGGCGGATGAATACCGCGGATGATGTGGATTTCGTTATTGAAGAGTTGCCGAAAATTGTTGAGCGTCTGCGAACGATGTCGCCGGTGATGCCGAAAAAGTAAATGTAACCACAGATAAACACAGATAAACACAGAAAATTTATTTTGGGTGATGATGGTGGAATTCACTGAAGAACAGATAAAACGATACAGCCGCCACATACTTCTTCCGCAGGTAGGCGGCAAGGGGCAAAAAAAACTTTTAGCATCTACTGTCCTTGTAATAGGCGCGGGCGGGCTTGGCAGCCCCGTGATTTTTTATCTTGCCGCCGCCGGTGTCGGCACTATCGGCGTAGTTGACTGCGATGTCGTTGATATGAGCAACTTGCAGCGGCAGATACTGCACTCAATGGACGGGGTGAATCAGCCGAAGACCGCATCCGCCTCTGAAACTGTCGCCCGCCTCAATCCGGATGTGAAGGTGAAACAGCATCAGGAGCGGCTGACATCGGAAAACATAATGGGCATAATTGAGGATTACGATGTGGTTGTTGACGGCTGCGATAATTTTCCGACACGGTATCTTGTGAACGATGCGTGCGTGATGCAGCGCAAGCCGCTCGTTCACGGAAGCGTCTTTCAGTTTGAAGGGCAGGCAACGGTGTTTCTGCCGGGCGAGGGTCCGTGCTACAGATGTCTTTACCCTGATCCGCCGCCGCCGGGCATGGTGCCGAGTTGTCAGGAAGCAGGCGTGCTCGGCGTGCTGCCGGGCTTGATCGGTCTGATAGAAGCAACCGAGACTATAAAGCAACTGCTCGGAATCGGCTCATCGCTTGCTGGGCGTCTGCTGCTTGTTGACGGACTGCGGATGCGGTTCAGGGAGATGAAGGTGCAGCGCAGCCCCGCCTGTCCCGTGTGCGGCGATAATCCGACGATCACGGAACTTATTGACTATGAGCAATTCTGTAATGTGCATTTTTAAACTACGGAACAATTTAGTTTTTTGAAGGAGCATAATTCGTATGCCAAAGATTGACATTCCGATGGATACGATTTCCAAATTTTGTCAAAAGTGGAAGATAGTTGAATTTTCATTGTTTGGTTCTGTTTTAAGAGACGATTTTGCACCAGATAGTGATATTGATGTCCTGGTAAGTTTTTCGCCTGATGCGCAGTGGAGTTTGTATGATTTTGTGGAGATGATTGAGGAATTGAAAGTGATTTTTAATCGTGATGTGGAGTTAGTTGAAAAGGCGGGGTTGCGGAACCCGTTTCGCCGGCATGCTATATTGAACAACAGAGAGGTAATTTATGCAGCATGAGGAGCGCGATGCAGCATATCTATGGGATATGCTGGATGCGGCGAAGACAATCGTCCAATTTACAAAAAATGTTAAGTTTAATCAGTATATGCAGGATAGGAAATCGCAACTTGCTATTGAACGGGAGATTGAGATTATCGGGGAGGCAGCCCGTCGTATTTCTGACCATTTCAAGGACGCACACACTGAAATACCATGGCGGTCTATAATTGCTCAGAGAAATGTTATTGCCCACGAATACGGTGAGATCAAACAGGATCGTATCTGGAATGTAGCGGTAACGAAAATTCCCGAATTAATTGCGATAATTGAACCTTTGTTGCCTTCTTTGCCTCCGGAAAAAGAGGAAGAAGAAAAAGAGTGAGATGATGATTTTTCGTCTTCCATAGTTAAATCTAAAAAGCGAGGATAAAATGTTCGGCGATGCTATCAGAGCGTATCTCGGAATGAAGTATCACATAGTCGGCGTCAAGATTCTTGAGGAGGAACAGGACGGCGGCGAGCGACCTCCCGGACCTATGCGCTACTGCCAGATGGTCAAAGAGGCGGCAGAGGGTATGAACTTCTCCGCACGCTTTTCAGATATGGCATGCCCGAACTCGGAACTCACCCTCGGCTTCCGCGAACCAAAATATGTTGAAGTGGAGCCGCGCCTCAAGACAAAGACGAAGCAGTTGGAAATTTTCAGCAACATTGAAAATGGTTTTGATGTGGCGCTTTTCATCCTCACGCCACAGCAGGTGATGATCCTTTCTATCCTTCTGGGCGGAATCACCGCCGAATTCAAGGGCGAACTCGCCGTGTGCGGCGAGGCGACAGCGAAAGTCCTTAACGATGGCAAACCCAATGTCTCCTTCCTGTGCAACGGCGCGCGCATGTTCGCCGACTACAGGGAAAACGAAATGGTCGTCGGCGTCCCGGCAGC
>JBFMBQ010000178.1:0-2629 GCA_040755115.1 bacterium | reverse complement strand
CCTGAATCACGAACATTATTATACATTATAGACAGCCGATGCACAGGAGTGAAGTTATAGTTGAAGTTTATAAGATTTTGAAATATATACATAGCGTCCGTAGTGCTGTAAAAATATTGCGTAAACTGGTGAGAAGGTGTGATTGTTGCCTTATTCCCGACGGAAAATGAGCGGGAAATCTTTGAGTCAATACTTGTTCTGGATACTTTCCGTCTTTTGTCTCTTGTGCCATCGGTGTATTTCCCGTATGTAACGCTGAGATTTATCAACGGTAAAAAACCTGTCCAGGGGGCATGTTGGCGCAGTCTTTCAGTATTGAATGTAAGTTGCGCTTCCGGCAGGGTGTGTTGAATGCTTCTTGTATCATCGCCTGTGTAAGAATCACCGTCAGGATCAAATTCTTTCCTTGTTTTAACAAACAATTGCAGGTCTGGATAATTTCGTGCAAGTGAAAAATCAAAAACAGCCTCTTCGTCTTTTGGGAATCCTCTAAAGCCTGAAGAAGTGTAATTGAGTGAGGTAATGGTTCCGAATTTTTTCCATTGGTAGGTCTGCTGGTAATTGAGCGATGTATTGCGGGACTCGGTTATTATGTGCTGCACGGTATGTAATAATGTTATGTTCTGGGCAAGGGAGGGTGTCGGATTCCGCTGTAAATTCAGGTTGAAGGTGTTGGTGTTTGTTGTTATTCCCAGTCTGCTCAGGGAACTTACGCGATTAAAATTGAAAGTGCCTTTGGTTGATTTCCCTTGAGTGAAGTTCTGGATCAGACGGAAGGTGTTCTCAGACCGTCCTGTAAGTTTGTCATTGTTGTGAAGAAAAAGTTGCTCACCTGTGCCGCCGAGCCTCTGCGAGGTATATTTATGTTCCGTCCCTATTCCTGTGCCGCGTTCTGTCATATAATTCATAAGCAGGTATCCGGTAATCAATTCTTTTGCCATGTATGGATATTTAGTTTTGACAAAAAAGCCGTCCTGTTCATTAAATCCATATTCAATATGCTGCACCTGTTCTTCCTTCAGTGAGACCACATATATGGGCATATACAGCACCGCAACGGTGCCGATATAGAAATAAGCGCTTCGGGCAATAACTTTGTTTTCCGGGAAGACGGTTATTTCCTTTGCTTTGGCATGATATTCCTGAGAGCAGTATGGTCCGCAGGTTGTGATTTCACCCCCGTAAATTTTTATCTTTTCCCTTGTGCCTTTTGCATTTTTCCCCCAATAATATACTTTTCCCTCAACTTTTGGCGAAGTGGTAAAGCCGGAAGGGGAGTTCAATTCAAAGTATTCCGAATCGTAGTTGTAGAAAAGGTAATCGCCCGTGATCTCGTTTTTTTCATCCCGCAGGACAACGCGGCTGTTCGCCACGACTGTCTTGCCCTTCTCGTCAATCTGTGCCCGATCAGCAATGATAACTGTTCCTTTATATTCCAGTTTAACGCTTCCCTCTAATATTGTGATTTGAGGGTCTTTTATATGTTTAAGATAATCTGCTGAGTGAATGTGTATTAATTCTTCCTCTTCGGCAGCGGCGGGAAAAACAGAATGGCAGATGCAAATAAAGAGAAAAGTGTAAAGGAAAAACAGGAATACTCTTAATACTGAATCCCGAATCCTGAATCCCGAATCCTGAATCCTGAATCCTGAAGTGCGAAGCCAGTTCATTTCCTTGTTCGGATAATAAGAAAAATCCCTACGAAAAGAAAAAGGATATTTTGAAGCCATGCCGCTGCGAAAGGCGGCAGGACTCCCTGTCTGCCGAGTGCGGTGTCAATGATCCACAGTACATAATACAGGGCAACGAGACTGATAGTAGTTACGAATCCGACCATCATACCGCTCCTGCCGGTTCGGATGCTCAGTGGCACACCGAGCAGGATGCAGATCAAACTCGCCGCCGGTATTGACATCTTAAAGTGCAGGTCGGTTTCATATGAGTCGGTGTTGATGCCGCTCTTTTTAAACAGCGTGATCCTTTCTTTCAATTCCTGAATGCTCATTTCCTGTGGCGATTTCTGTTCGCCCATTATCTCTTCCATCTGTCGTTGCAGGTCCATCTCAAGTGTCTTGAAATTTGCCTCATATTCAAGGTGTCCGTCATTGCTGAACTGGTGGATAGCCCCATCTGTCAGGTTTAGAGTCTTCTCCGACCATACGCCTGTTGGTGCCGTTATCATGCGTGGATAAGTTTTATTGGTTTGCGTTTCAAATATTATGACGCGGTGCACAGTATGAGTTTTTGTGTTGATGTCGCCGATGTAAAAAAATCTGCCTCCTGTGCCTTTAAAAAAAACATCTGACATTGGCTTGCCGGTAACATCGCTCAGCAGGAATTGTGCCCATATCTGTGCGGAACGACGGTTTGCGCGTGGCACCACTTCCTGAATAAGGTAAAAATCTGCTGCGCTCACGAGGATACCTATTACAATGAAAGGCGCAAGTATGCGCATCACGCTTATCCCCCCTGTGCGCATCACATCAATTTCGCCATCGCGTGAGAGCCGTCCCACTGACAGCAGTGCTGCGAAGAGAGTTGCGAGCGGAAACGCCAGCACACTGAAAGACGGGAGCATATATAGCAGGATTTTCATAAATATTGCAAACGGCACCTTCTTCTCAATCAC
>JBFMBQ010000177.1:0-5718 GCA_040755115.1 bacterium | reverse complement strand
GTTGCGCGCCATCACCGCGCTGTAATTCATTCCGTTTTGTGGCGGAATATTCTGCCTGCGGCGGGTATAGGTCTCATTATCGGCGCCGCCCTTTTCAACTTCATAAGGAGTGAAACTCTCGCTTTTGCCTACGGAGCGTTCGTTCTACTGTTTTCCACCTTTGAATTGAGCCGTGCGGTGAGATCAGTTCCCAATAAAGATTTTTCATGGCTTCAGGGAATTTTCTGGCTTTTATCGGGCGGTATAATTCAGGGAATTTATGCCTCCGGCGGTCCACTGACCGTCTTTTATGCAACACGAAAACTGCATGACAAGGGCAACTTTCGCAGCACGCTCTCCGCATTGTGGCTGATCCTGAATATTGTTTTGCTCATCAGCCACATACTGACAGGCAAGACAACAATGATCACGATAACATCAAGCGCAACGCTCCTGCCTGCGATGGTGGTGGGGATCATAATCGGCGAGCGGCTGCACAATTTAATCCCGGCGAAGGCATTCCGAATATTTATTTTTATCGTTCTGATTGCTGCTGGCGCATCACTCATTTTAAGGTTATATAACCATTAAACAATTCAGTTAGACCTGATTGAAAAAGAGGAGTAGGAGATTGCTGTAACAAAGATTCAATAGGAATAGGTTTGGAATTACTCAAGGTATCATGGTAAAATAATAGAAACAACAAAGGTCAAAAACTAATCGTTCCCATGTTCTGTTGGAACTAGAAAATAATGATGTATTAACAAAAGGATAACAAAATGAAAGGGAAAGTCGCATTTGTTTCTATCTCATTAATTTTTCTTTTGACTATCTTGTGCCATAGCGAAAAAAATGAAAAACGTTTTTATTATTTGGAGAGCATACACGATGAAAGGCATTACTGGCCATGTCCAAGACCTGAGGTATGGCTTGTAAGTAAGGACTGGACAAAAAAACATCATATTTCAACCCAGAATGATGATTTTGTAACTAAAAACAATTGGTCCCCAAATGACAATTTTCTAATCACAAAAAAGGGAATATTCGACGCTAAAAAAAATAGATTTGTTAAGGCTGATATCTTCCCAGATTGGTGTACTTCTTTCTGGAACATAGATAATAAATTGCTTTTTATAAAGGAACAAAAATGGCTTTATTCTTTAAATCCGGAGACCGGGATATCTGATTTGAAATATCATTTTCACGAGTTCAGCATTGAAGCGACAGAAAGTTGTTACAAAGTACATTATGGTGAAGGTTGTTGTGGTGGTGTTTTTGGCATTAAAAGAAAAGGAGAGCATTTAGTTGCTGTTGCATTCAAGAACAACGAAGCATGGAGGTTCCGGTTTGATGAAAACGGTAATTTCGTTGATAAAAAGAAACTAACAGATTGTGATGAGCACGATTACGATTATTATGAATTGGAATAATAAATTCATTTGTTTTTCACGATAATCACAAGATCAACCTAACTGAGAGAGCAAGGGGTCTTGAATCTGCAATTTTAATTGATTCAAACTGCAACAACAAAACCGTCTCGCTGGAAAGAAATCCCGGATTGAAGTAAAATATTATTGAACCTTGTCGTTGAATCTCTTATACGATGTATGAGTGGGCAACATTAAAAAATGGAGATGATCAAAATGTATAAAACTGTAACCGGCATTTTAACCCCTGATGGGAAACTCTCTTTAGAAAACGACTCAATCCCGGAGTTTCCCGTAGAGGTTATGGTGACTTTCGTGAAACCTTTTTCGGAGCCGGATTTATCGGATATTGGAGACTATAATGAGAAACTGATCTCCTACGAGGAGAAATTGGCAAAGGGAGAAATCAGGTGGAAATAAAACGCGGAGAAATCTGGCTGGCAGATCTGAACCCCACGCGGGGAACCGAACAACGGGGTGTCAGACCGGTTCTGATAATCCAGATTGACCGAGCCAATAATGTTAGTCCACATACAATCATTGCTCCATTTACCACAAAAATCAGGGATAAACTCTTGCCTTGCCATGTTGCGTTTCAGGCTGGAGAAGGTGGTCTTTCGCAGGATTCAGTTTTACTCACGGAACAGGTCAGGGTTATTGACAAATCAAGGTTGGAACGGAAAATCGGGACTGTCTCCAAAGAAAAACTTGAAGAAGTGGAAAACGCTTTTCGTGTCATAATGGGACTGTGATTTTTCGACTGCGGAATAAGCAACTCTTGTTTTCTTTTTATTCCCACAGTAATCACAAATATCCAACCACTCACGCTTCCCATTAATAACCTCCATAAGAAGAAATGTGAGCGCAGTGAGACAATTATGAATCTTTACACCGTTATTTTAAAAAACTATACTAATACGGAAACGCTGAATCAGTAGTGGATTACGCGGAGAAATTATGCTCTCATTAACAGGTGCGACAATGAAAAGGCTTCTATTACTTTTGTGGATTTCTTTATTTCTTCCTTTGGTCAGTTATGCAGAAGGCATGCCCAAAATGATTGCCTACTCGGCGACCCCCAATCCCTACTTCAATGATAAAGCGCAGGAAGTTGCGAAAATCTATGATGGTTTCTTCTTTGTTATCGGGAGTTGGGACGGGGGAGTTATCGCCAATCTCGGACTCGGCGACGGCACTCCAACGACAACGGACTGGAAAGAGAAGGTAAGAGAAAATCTCATTCATCTCCGTTCGGCAGGTGTAACTGAAAACCTGCTTGGGGTCTATTTCGGCTCGGACGATGAATGGCCCTCCCCCAAAACACTGCTGTCTGAGGAATATAAATCAAAAATTGCGCGGCATTTCGCCGCTATCGGCAGAGAGGCAAAAGAACTCGGATTCAGAGGCGTAAGCATTGATGTGGAATACCCTTTCCCACGCTTTGAACTTGATCACGAGATTTATACTTACAATGGTTACACCCAAGATGACCTGCTCAAAGCCGCCAAAGATCAGGGCAGGACGACAATGGCAGCCTTGCTTGATGAATTCCCTGATGTGGTTGTGTTCGTTCTGCCTGGTTATATCTGGGCGCGCCCGATCGCGCGGAACTTCATGTCGGGCATGCTTGAAGTCACGGCAGAGCGCGACGCGCCCGGGGGATTTCACCTTGCATCGGAGAGGGCATATTCACTTCTTGATCCAGTATCGCAGGTGGCACTCTCCCGTGAAGGCGATCTCTCCGTTCTTGCACTCGTTAATGATCCAAAAATCCTTGATTACTGGAAACGGCGCTGCACCGTGGCGCCAGGCGTCTGGCCCCTGCACATGGTTGAGACTGGCGGCAGAGATTATCCGGTCAGACCATGGGCGCAGGAACTGGAAGAAATCAAGCAGCAGATGGGGATTCTAAGAGTTTTAGCAAAACGATATATGTGGTCGTTTTCAGGACAGCCCCTCTGGTATAAATACACCCCTGAATTAGAGGAAAAATACGGGCTGAAGAGACAAAAGATAGATGCCACAGGTATGGCTCAGGTTTTAATGAGACAAAAAAAAGGAAGCCTTGATGTGGCAATTGAAGGGTGGCATGCGATACTACAGGACAAATCAACAACTAATGATCCCAAAATCCTGAAACTAATCGTAGCCGTTCAGTCATTTGACAAGGGCGAACTTGATGCAGTCGGTCTATGCAATAAACTTGGCACGCCTTGTGAGTGGCTCGTGTTGGGGCTGCTTGGCAACCCGTTCATTCAGCCAGAGTTTGCCGCACCTGATGCGATTCATGGACAGTTAAGGCTCAATGACCCTGTGCGAGGACGCGACGGCGATGTCAGATGGTTCCGCTTCCGCAACCATGAACCACTGGGGGCTGTTCGCCTTATAGCCGCTTTTGATTGGGGTAGAACAGATAAATCATCAGCACACATCATCTCTTCAATTAATTCTCCTGCTGAAACAGATGCCTACCTGCTTATCGCGTGGGACGATGGTGTCGCTGTCTGGCTCAACGATAAACTTATCTTTGATCACCTCAAGTATCCGGAATACGGACATGGCGCATTTTTCCGCGATAGATATGATTTTGAGGAGAAAATCCCAATAAAAATACCAGAGGGTGAAAGCCGATTGGCAATAACTTGCGTCAACCTCGTAGGCAGTTGGGCATTAGCCGTCCGAATCGTTGACAAAGATGGTTTCCCGATAGAAGGGCTGACCTTTTCAATTCCTTCAACGCAATAGCAAGCCTATGAAAAGTTCCTGGTTATACTATTTCGCTATCAAAAGTTTAGAAATCTTGTGCCACCCCCAAACTCGTTTGGGGGTGCTCATTACTTTATGTTCGATCGCAACTTTGTATTAAATGATTTTAAAATCACCCGCCGCAGATTTCTCACAGGCACGGCGGCGTTTGGTTTTATCTCCGCATTTTCAGGTATGGACAGAGTCTACGCCGCAATGGCGCCGCCACCTGAAAATGCCGTTGCCACCGTCCCGATTCTTGAGACCCGTGAAAAGGGGCAATTCAAAATCCTCGCTGTTACCGACATGCACCTGCACTTCATGATGAGGGAGATTCTGCTGGACACAGCAACGATTAAGAACATAGTGCGTATGGCAGAAATATTCAAACCTGATCTGATCGTCAACACAGGCGACTTCTGGATAAACAACGAGGGAGGTCTCGGCGCCGATTTCTGCAAATGGTGCTGCAAAGAATTCTCAAAAGTTAAAACGCCGTGGGCATTCGCCTGGGGCAACCACGATGAAGCGGACGATTACAACAAATGCCACGCAATACTTGAGGATACGCCGTTTTCGCTCTACCGCGGCGGCGCTGCGGACGGCAACTACCGCATAGAGGTGCGGGATAAAGGCATTGAGCGACCGATATGGAACCTAATCTTTCTCAACAACTCACGGGGCGGCTTCAAGCAAGAGCAAATTGACTGGCTTTCGGCAGAAGTTACACGCATAAAAAAAGGAAATCCCGAACCGCCGCCTGCCTTCCTCTTTTTCCACATCCCCCTGCCGCAATACGATGATGTTGTTACAGCAGGATTGGCAAAGGGCGTCAAATTTGAAAAAGTCTGTCACGAGAACGCCCCGCGCGATGCCTTCACAGCCTTCAAAGAATCGTCTATAGTTCGGGCAACCTTCTGCGGACACGACCACCTGAACGATTATTTTGGTGTCCTTGACGGCATACACCTTGCTTACATCCGTGCAAGCGGCGTTGGCGGCTACGGCGGCGATAAAGTCCGCAAGGGCGGGACACTTATCACCGCCGACGCAGCCGGCACCTTCAAAACCGCCTCTGTCTTTCCCGACGGCACAATGTGGACGGCTGAGGATTTTATCACCGTTCCGCAGACTGATAGAATTTATTGATGTAGTTTTGCAT
The DNA here is from genome assembly GCA_040755115.1 of bacterium. GTDB lineage: Bacteria > UBP15 > UBA6099 > UBA6099 > JBFMBQ01 > JBFMBQ01. Next base: position 405 of record JBFMBQ010000177.1, on the reverse strand, counting down.
TAAATTATCACATTTGATACAAATTTGCGTGAAATGTTTATTCTTTTTCCATTTTTATCTTGACTTCTTCCGCTCTGAACAGATGAACCCATATCGCAAAATCACCGGGTATATCTTCCTTTCTGCATATCCCCACAAGCGGCACCACCTCATCGCCCTTGTATCGCTCATACATCATCTCGTTTATCTCCTCAATTATAGATTCAATGAAAACCCTATCGTGCGCAGTGAGTTTTCTTTCTTCCATCTTTAATTCACCTCCGTTGTTAGTAAGCAATAGATGAGATGAATTATCATCTCACTTCTTGCTTCTCACATCTCATTCCGAAATTATTGCCAGTGTTTCAGTGGTTAATTTAAATATATATAAAGTTTTTCCAAATCCTGCCGATTATATTAACGAGT
>JBFMBQ010000176.1:0-8543 GCA_040755115.1 bacterium | reverse complement strand
GCAATGAACGATGTCTTTTCTGCTGGTTGGACCCTTATCTTAGCGACTTACCGCATGGGCTTATTAAAAATGTTATAAAATATATTATTGATGAAAAAGATGCGAAGCGCATCATCACTTTCACCGGCGGCGAGCCGACACTTAATCCCCATCTTACAGATTACATCAAAATGGTATCCGATGCCGGTTTTGATTTTCTGGAACTTCAAACTAATGCGTTGAGATGTGCGAATGCAGAGTATGCCCGGCTGCTGGTTCAAAGCGGTCTGACGCGGGCTTTAATTTCCCTGCATGGACACACGGCTGAAATTTCCGACAAGGTAACGCGAACACCGGGCGGGTTTGCAAAGACCGTGGCAGGCGCGAGAAATCTTGTCAATCTGGGCGTCGCCGTTACTTTCAACTATGTTATGAATATTGAAAACTACCAAACAACACAATCGTATCTTGAATTCATCATCAGTAATTTTCCGCAGTCGCAAGTGGTGCTTTCCATAGTTGGACCAAGTTATGCGCAGGAACTGTATCGCAACGCACTGCCGCGGCTGTCCGACCAGGCGCCTTATATTATTGAATGCAAAAAAATGTATGACAGAAAACTGATTGCCACAGGTTTCACCTGCGGTATGCCGCCGTGTGTTTTAGCAGACAGCATTGAATTATTTTTAGATGAATTTCATCCAGTGGTTATTGATGGCGATCTAACTTCGGTTTTCTTCAAAAAAGAAACTTGCAACAGTTGTTCATTAAATGATTTCTGCTTCGGGTTCTGGCGCAATTATGTGGATGTTTACGGTGATGATGAAATGAAACCGATCCCGGAATCACCGTTGATAAAAAAATTTAAGGGAAATTACATGGAAGTTCCGGGGCATGAATTGGCAGGCGGTTGAAAAAGCATGTAACCACAGATGAACACAGATAGACACAGATTTTTTCTGCGAGTTTACAGATAATCACACATTGTGTGAAGCAGTATGCTAAAAGTTTGAAGCGCAATTCAGTTATTTTTTATATTTTAGCAAGATGCGCAGGATTTCGCGTGCGATGATGCCGATCAGGGCGCCGAGGACGATGCCGAGCATTGTACGCGTGAGGCTCAGAATGATCGGCGTATGGATGTGACAGAAGGTGTTGACGATACTTACCTGCCCGATGGTGCCGATTATCAGGAAAATTACAGGCAGAAAACTGCCGCGTGCAAAAGGTATTAGACTCATCATCAGCAGTGCAGGATGCCCGATGAGAAATTCCTTTGTGCGCGGGCGCACGATGAACAAGGTTTCAAGAAAACTGCGTATATCACTTTCGGCGCCGCTGGCAGGGGAAACCCCGACATTACCGGAGCGCAGAAGATAAACCGCAGCCGCGCCGAGAAGTATTACCCCGATCACCACCTCAAGGTATCGGACAGGTCTTTCCACAAGGTCGCGGCTGTTGATGCGGCTCCACCTTATAAAAAACCAGAAGATCAGAACAAGCGGCAGAAGGTATGCCACTTTTACGCCTGCAAATACATCAATGTGAGCAAAATATTCATCACGCGCTAAAAATGAAGCGATAAACAAGCCGCACAGAAGACTCAACAGTGTGCAGTTGAGCCAGGCAGCAAAAGTTTTCATAGGTGATATGAAAACCTTTTCGTTTTCCGTCGCTGCTGTCCCGCGAAGAAAGGCGATGGCAACAGCGCACGCAGGCACAAGGGATGCAGCAGCAAGCGCACCTGCCTTCGTCAGCAAATCTTCCGCGCCTGCAAGCGCAGCAACCTTATACGCAGGAAAAACCAGTATTCCGCATGCAAGCAGCAGCCACGAGGGCACCGCCGTTATAAACGAAAGAAGAAAAAGGCAGAAGGCGATCATCCCTGAAAAAATCACGGCGCGCCGAAACGGTGAAACCTCAAATGACAGCGCAGGCTGCGCCTTCCCTATGTTGTAACCCGACTTCCTGATCTCATCAGCAAGTTCGGACAGATAATTCAGATTTTCCGTCAATAATTTATCTCTGTTGACCCCAGTATTTTCCAAGGGGAAATGAACATAAATAATTCTTACCCCGCGCTCGCGCACTGCGCGAACGAAACGCTGTATGTTTTCCTCACGCGTCGTCTTCTTCATCTCCTCAAGCGAAATACTGTGAACCACAATCGTTTCCGACGCCTTTTCCTTAAGCATCTCCTCGCCGTCCTGTTCCACCATCTCCACCCATCCCAGCACCAGTTGCCGCTCGTTCATTCCATCGGCGACATCTTCAATAAGCGATGGAAAACCGAGCACTGAATCGCCGTCAAAAATGAGCGATGAAATATCCCCTTGTTCTGTCATTTCTTGTAGTTTCAGACTGATGGATTCCTTTGTTTCCATCGGGGTATTGATGAATCTTGGCGCGGTGAAAAGAGAAGTTTTCGGAACGGCGGACAAACCGAGCGAGATATTTTCATCCTCCCCAGGGGGCAGCGGAAGATAACAATACCTCAGTCCGCCCGGGCAGACATCCTTCCCGAAGTATGCCGGAAGATAACTGCGGAGTTTCTCTTCTACCGGCGTTGTGCGCGCAAAGATGATGCGGACATGCTTGGTCTCAGGCGATGCTTCAACACCGCGCAAGCCCCTTAAAGTCTGTGGAATAATTTTTTGAGGCAATGCCACCGCCTCGCCGGAATCAAGCAAGGATTTCACCGTGTCCTCATACACTCCAAGCGAGGTCGCCCCTGCGGCAGCAGCCCGCTCAAGCACTTCTAAATGTGTAACACCCAAAGGAGTTGAAAATTTAAGATCATTGTAGTCCACAACTATCTCTACCGTTTTATTCTGCTTCTCATAATTCATTCTCTGAAGCAGGGTACGGGCGGATACGGTCATCCCGGCAACGATGATGAAAAAAAGTATCACGCGGGTTAGTGTTTTCATTGATAAATGCGGATGTGATAGATTGAAAAGTTCATTCTGATTGTGGCTCTCAAGTCTTATGTATCAAGATTCGTTTAACTTATTAAAATCAGCATTTTACCAGATCACCTTTATCCCTGATAAATTTCTTATGTCCTCATCTTTTGAAATGATGATGGCATCCGCCTTCATAAATTTTTCATAGACTTTTGCTACAGAAACTATTGCCGCATCGTGGATATTTAATTGGGTATCCATTTCTTCTATACACGCTATGTCTAGTGGATAAATAAGACAACGAGGATCGCCTCTTATGTATTCTATCACTGTTTCCAAAGATAGTTTTATTCGCTTTTTGCTGAACAGATATTTTATCTCGGCAAGCACAATGGTCGGAAAAACGAGTATTATATTGTCAGAATCCAGAATTCTTTCCGCACGAACTGACAAACGCTTATCTCCAATCAGATACCATATAATAACATGTGTATCAACTATATATAGTTTCATAACTTATCACGAAAAGTAAATTCTGCTGCCGCAAAATCTTCATCAGAGAAATTTACCTTTCCCTTAAGAATACCTTTAAGTTTCCTTAATCCACCGTCTCCTTTTTTTCTGGTTCTTTGGGCATCTTCAATTTCGTGCTTTAGCATTTCCAACTGGTTTTTTAAAGATTCAATCTTTAATGTTATGGACTTATTCATGATATACCCCCATCAAATTTATACTATTTATTATTTTATCACTTAAACTATAACATTTAAATCAAAGAGGTTTTTTCGGTTTATAAGTCCAGATTGTGTCAGAAACCCTGTAATTCACGCAGATTTGATTGTGCAATCTTTCCAATTTCACCATAAGGGACGACCTCAAGCACCTGGCGAAAACACTCAATCGCCTTCCTGTTCTCACCAAGTTGACGATAAAGCAAGCCGAGATTAAGATGCGCGGGCACAAAATATTCGCTCATTCCGATGCATCTCTGGTAGGCTTTTTCCGCTTCAATCAGTCTGCCTGCCTGATGAGCAATCGCCGCAGCCTCATACTCCTCCGTTACCAGATTGATCACTTCCATTTCAAAGAAGCGATAAACTCCCATATTGACCAGTATCGTCAGGAAAGGGCTTAATATGAAGCCGATGGATGTAACTGCGGAAGCGGTTGCGAAGGGGAGATCAAGAAGCACTTTGCCGTTGCGTTTGATGCGCACGCGCGTGAGATTGCCCATATTTATTATTTCCTTGATCGCCCGCTGAAGGTGGCTCGCATCAACCTCAAACTGCTGCGGCGCATAAGAGGAGAAGTCGCCTGAGTGTGTGCGGAAGTTGCGCAGTGTGCGGTCATAATCGTGCCGCGATTCATGGTGCGATAAGACCTTGTAGGCGTGCGTGATTTCACGAAAATGCAGGCTGTCACCGTTGCCGGAATCGGGATGGTACTGCTTGGCAAGATTGCGAAATGCCTTTTTTATCTCATCTGTGGAGGCGTCCTCATTGACGCCGAGGGTATGATATAAATCTTTCATTTAAATTAACCACAAAGCCACAAAGGGTACCAAGCGTATCCTGTTAATCCTGTGAATCCTGTTAAATATCAGTTACATCACCCGTGGCTCATAGCCCAATTCCCTGCGTATGCGCGAGTCGTCAACTATGAAAGAATATTTGAGGAAATCCAGATTGAACGGGAAACTGTGCTTGCGCTGCAACATAAAGTAGCCCTTGTAGGTAAGTTCAAGCATCCGTTCGGGCAGCGGCAGCGGCGTTTTTCCCATACGGCGGATCACCTCGGAAAGCGGTTCAGTATGCTTCCCCGTAACATTATAGATGCCCTCCGCTCCGTCTTTCACCACAGCGGCGGCAAGCGCATCGGTAACATCCCTCTCGTGAATCACCTGGAACATCGGGTCAAAACCGAAAACCATCGGCACATACGCCGTGCGGAAGATGGTGTTCAGCGGACTGCGCACATGGTTACCGATGATGCCGCAAAATCGCAGAATTACAACCTTCGGCAGCATCCCAGGATGCATGTTCATCTGGCAGGTCATATCCGATTCAATTTTATTTCGTATCACCTCGTAGTGGCGGTCGCCGCGCAGCGGATAATCTTCTTTAATGACAGATGGATTGTCGGGATTTGCGCCGTAGATGGCTGTGGGACTCTTGAAGACGAACTTCTTCACCCCGTATTTGCGTGCCAGTTGAATCATCCGAAGCGTTCCGAAAACATTCGTCTCCTCCACATCCCTGCCGCTGTGCTCGGGCACATTGTCATACGCCAGATGCACCAAGCAGTCAATGCCGCGATTGCGCTGAAAAATTTCCTCAACCCGCTTCTTGCGCACATCTCCTATATAAAATTCATATTTCTCATCCTCAAGATAATCTTCAAGCCCCTCATCCACATCCTTGTTGCTCAGTCCTATTATTCTTTCAACCGATGGTTCGCCTTCAAGGCGTTCCATCAGGAGTTTCCCGAAGCCGCCGGTCGCGCCTGTTATGAGGACTTTCATTTCAATCACCCTTCAGTGAAAAAAAATATGTTTTGGGCACGGATTTGCACGGATTACACGGATTTCGCAGGTGCGCACGGCCGTATGTCCCTGCCCCTTGTTGAATGTAAAAACTTGCGCCTTCAAGATCATTCATAGCAAAAAGATTCTCTGCCCGTTTCAGTTCTTTTGTTCCGATTCTAAACCAATCATCTGAATAAAGAGATTCATCTCTCTTCATAAAGTACTTCCCCCGTTTCAAGTATCTCTTCAATGAACTGATCCCCTATTCTTAATCTCTCTTTTAATTCATCACTCGTCAGCACAATCGGCTCAATAGGAATGAACTGTTTTGGATCAGAAAGAATTTCACTCACTCTTACTCTGCGGTCAATTGGTCTATCATCTGTATCTTTTATTATTAACAAATCTATATCACTATCCTCATCTGGTTCACCATAAGCATAAGAACCAAAAAGTATGATCTTTAACGGCTCGTAAGACGCTACTATCTTTTCCACCATTTCTTCAATCAATTTTTTTATTCTATCATCCTTAACCATAAACCAATTCCTATAGTGATAATTCTTATCCTGTAAATCCTGTAAATCCTGTCAATTTTAATAAATCAAAAAAACGGCGCACGCCGCTTCTTCAGCCCTTCTTCTATCATCCCCTGTATCCGCTCGCGCATTTCTTCCATCAGGTGCCTGATCTTTTCGGGATCAAATAAGACATCATCTTCATATTGCTCAAAGAAGCGTATAGGCTCTCCGTAGAAAATTCTGTATTTTGACGGCAGCGGAATTATGCCGAGCGGACCGAGCCATGGAAAAGTTAGCGTTACCGGAAAATACGGCATGTTGAAGGTGCGCGCAAGTTTTCTGAAATCCTTGAAGATCATGTGCTGCTCTTCAGCGCCGATAACAGCGGTTGGGACAATCGGCGATTTGAATTTGAAGGCAAGTTCCACGAAGCCTGGCGTGAAGCGCTGCAATTTGTAGCGCATATCGTAAGTTTTGCCTGTGCCTCTCGTCCCCTCCGGAAAAATCAGCACTATCTCACCCCTCTCAAGCAATGCCTCCGCATTCTCATACAGCCCTGCCACCTGCCCAGTGCGCACAAAAAACTGATACACCAGCGGCACAGTCGGCGCCCACTTGTCAACCATTGAACGCACAAGCCGCGGCTGCTCCCCTTCAATCAATACCGATGCCACGATCATCGCCGCATCCATCGGTATCATCCCCGAATGATTTGAAATTATAAGCGTGCTGCCTTCAGATGGAATGTTCTCAATCCCGAATACTTCAACACGGTGCCAGTAGCGGTAAAAAAACTCCACAAACGGCGCAGCAGTTAGTAGATGCCGCTTGCTGAAACCGAACTGGTCGTATTCCGAATCGGGCAGCGTGTTGATCTCCAGCCGCTCAATCCGCTCGCGTATTCCTTTTTTCGCCAGGCGGGATAAGGATTGTGTGATGTTGCTGTCTTCGTTTTTTCTCATCGTTATTTTCCCTTGTTATGTAATGCTGGTTTCAGATCTCAATAATTTGTGTGCCGTTGTAGGGCAGCATCTCCGTATGCTGCCGTTCGGCGCGGTGCGGAGACCGTGCCCTGCAACCCGTTTGTCAAAAATGCACGAGTTTATTTATAAGATAATTTTAGCAAGAAGGAAATAAATGGCAATCCCGAAGTTGTCAAGTGTAACGGATACGAAAGGCGCCGTTGCCACTGCCGGGTCAACATTCAGCCGCTTGAAGAAGATAGGCAGGAAGGTGCCCACACTTACTCCAAGCATGAGAACGCAAAACATGCTGATGGCGACTATCATTGCAATATCGCCGTAAGTCCCGACAAATCGGACATAAGCCAGAAGCCCCATAACAACCCCAAGGACTATTCCGAGGATCACGCCTACACGGACTTCCTTAAAAAGGACGAATATCAGGTCTTTCGCCGTTACCTGCCCGATTGCCAGCCCGCGCACTATGACAGTGGCGGTCTGACTGCCGACATTGCCCCCGAGCGCCATTATGACCGGCACAAAAACAAAAAGCGGCACCAACTTCTCCATTCCAACAGTTAAATATCCTATTGTAAATGAGGCGACCAACTCGCCGATTATCGTCGCAAAAAGCCACGGCACACGAATCCGCGCTATCCTCACAGCCGACCGCTCCTCAAGTTCATTTATATCGGTGCCACTCAATTTGAAAGCATCTTCCGTCGCCTCGCGGTGAATGACATCCATCACATCATCTACCGTGATCACACCCACCAGCCTGTCAAGATTGTCAACCACAGGGACAGTGAACAAATCAAACCTCGTAACGATCTGAGCCACCTCCTCCTGATCCATGTCCGTCTTGACTTTTATCAGGCGCGAGATCATCACTTCCTTGACCGGGATATTTGTGTCCTTCATCAAGAGGCGTCCAGTAGGGACATAGCCTTTCAGTATATTGTTATCGTCCACAATATATATGCGCGGTGCGAGGAAATCCTGCGATTGCTTGCGAACCTCATCTACCGCCTGTTCAAGTGAGAGATCCTCCTGAATGGCGATGTAATTCTGCGTCATTATTCCGCCTGCGGTATCGGGGTGGAACTGGAGCAGCCGCTGCGTCTCAACCGCTCGCTTGTGCTCCATCAGTTTCAGCAGGCGGGCGGTCTGCTCTCTCGGCAGCCGACCTAAAATATCCGCAGCATCATCGCTCGGGAGAGTGTCAAGTATTGCGAGAAGAAAGTTTTCATCAATTCGTGCTATCAGTTCCGCCCTGGTGAAACGATCCGTCTCACGAAGTAATATACCCGCTTTTTCAGACCCTAAATATTTCAGCAGCGACTCGTTCTGCTCCAGCGGGAAATACTTCATCACATGCGCTATATCCTGTAAAAAGTAATCCCGGAGAACCAACTCAAGTTCGTCCCAGTCTTCGTTCTCCAATATCTTTGCTATCGTTTCCTTGAGAAAAAGTTGTCCTTTTTTAATCAGTTCCGCCATGGCAAATACACCTGCGAATCCAGCGCGCAAATAATCTTTTTATTATACTCATAGTTTTACCTTTTTGGAATAGCTGGGGCGGTTCGCGAACCGCCCCTACATCTGTGTTAATCCGTGTTCATCTGTGGTTCGTCTTTTTATCGCCGAAGGC
>JBFMBQ010000175.1:0-11304 GCA_040755115.1 bacterium | reverse complement strand
TCAAGCGCCGGCGAGTTATCCGGGCATTCCGACCGACCCTGTGCCCGGCGCACGGATAACATACCGCCTGAATTACACGAACTACGGCGAGGCGGCGGAAACGAATACCATCTTGATAGAGGATGTTATTCCGACGAATGCGGCGTATTCCACGGGCAGTTTAATTTTCAACGGAACGCCGAAGACGGATGCAACCGATGGTGATGAATGTCAATACGAATCCGGCGCCGAGAAGGTTATTTGCGCACCGCAGAATGTGGCGGCGGGTGCGACGGGGCAGGTGGAGTTTAAGATAGTCATTGAGTGAGTGCGGAATGCGGAATGTGAATTGTGAATTAAAAGAACAACCGCAGAGACGCAGAGAACGGGGAGAAGGAATTTTAAAGATTGTGGCACCCCCAAACTCGTTTGGGGGTGGCACACCAAAAATCAAATTTAGACACTGAGTACGCTGATGATGCCAGATCCATTAAATGCGGGTTACACGAATAGGAAAAGATAGATGCAGACAGAAATAGAATTATCAAGACACGCATCACTTAAATTAAAGGAGCGCAGATTAAGGATTTCAGAAATTGAGAAAACGGTAAAGAATCCAGATTCTGTTTCCTATGACTTGATTTCAAAAACCTTGGTGGCGGTTAGAAGGGCAAAGATTGACGGTATAGAGACGAATCTTATCGTTCCATTCGTGAAGACAGGGAATGTGATTAAAGTCGTAACCGTGTATCCATGTCGCGATCTGGCAAAAGAGATAGACAGGAAGGAGGGGACAAGATGGGTAAGGATAAAGTAAAAGTATGGTTTGATGAAGAAGTGGACATATTATACATTTCGTTCGGGAGCGGGTTTTCTGTGCATTCTGAAGAGGTAGGTGATAATGTGCGGCTGGAATACGATGAGAAGGGGAAAGTGATAGGTGTTGAAATATCCGATATTACGAAAAAGTTAGCAAGTCCGCTTGCGAAGCAGTTAGCCCGAGCCTTTAAATGAGTTAGATGATATTAAGGGATGAAGAGGAGGAGGAGAAGGTATAGAAGGAGTAGTTTGATAACGAAAGAAAGAAGAAATCCGTGTAAATCCGCGCAAATCCGTGTCCAAAGAAAAAAAGGAAAAATAAAAATTTAGGCACGGATTAACACGGATGGACACAGATAAAAAAATCAGGGTGAAAGGAGGTGATCTATAGAAAACGGCATAAAGCCAAAAGTTCAGTGGAGAAGTAAAGCGTAATATTATTAACGAAAGAGAGGTTGATGTATGGGGAAAAATTTAAAATTCGTAATTCCATTGGCGGTGATGATTTTACTTGTGATAGCAGGCAAGGCGTATGCCGTCGGGACGGCGAGCGGGACTTTAATTAGTAATTTTGCAACGATGACCGCGTCAAATGTGCCCTCGGCAACGCAGTCGGCGACATGGGACGAAACCGTGTTAGGAATCTACGGCGCTACGATAACCGTTGACCCTGGCGATGGCAATGCGAGTGTCGGCGCTTCCGCTACCTATGTGTTTGAGATTCAGAACCCTGGCAACGATACGGATTTAATCGGGATAAGAGCCGGCGCCCAGTCATTCGGTTCTGGCGCAGGCACAACAGCGAACTGGTCAGTGGAGGTTGATGATCAGAGTCCGTTTGTTACAGGATTGATCTGGCAGAACAGCGGTTTGACGACGGCAGGTCAGGCAGGCGACCAGGCGACGATGGCGGCGGCTATAGCGCCGGACGCGATTGCAACTTATACGGTGGTTGTAACGACAGCCAACGATGCCAGTGATGGTTCTACCGGGTCGTTTGAGGTCTCGTTCGTTACTGCAAAGACGCCCGCAGGGCAGTATACAGGCTTTAACGGAACGGATTATGGCGGACCTGCGGAGGCATGGAGGAATGCAGGAACAGTCGTCGGCGTAACATATCTGACAACCACTGTGCAAGGACCTATATTGACGCTGACAAAGATAGTGAATGGAATATCTGCGCCTGCTGGATACACAGGCGGCGGTTCGGACCCGGTGCCAGGTGCACGGATCACTTATGAGATAGTCTTTGGCAACTCCGGAACGCTGGCAGCGACAACGGTGGTGTTGACTGATTATGTTCCAACGAACACCACCTATGAAACCGGCACAATCTTGTCATGTTTCACAGGCACCGCGTGTGCTGTTAATCCAGATGGCGATGCGGATGTCGGCGGCGATGATTGCTGGTGGAATGGAACGAACATCGGGTGTGACATCGCATCTATTGGTGTCGGCAGCGGCGGGAAGTTGCAATACAATGTAACGATAGACTGATCGCCGAGGTCGGGGGTCTGGTTAACGACAAAGTTCCGAGTTCACGGTTCCGGGTTCAAAGTTCCGAGTTAATACACCGACTTTTGGGTAGATTGATAGGTATAATCAGAGATTATACCTATTATTTGCGTATAGTTTTATAAAAAGAATCAACCCCCGATTTGGTGGTTCGGTTGTTGTATTTCTATTGTTTTTGCGTGTGCTTCATGAGTGAGCGTGCATGCGTGTTTGTCTTGACTTTAACAGATTAACACAGCATATCGCCGTGTTAATCCAATTTAATCTGCGTTAGTTACAAACGCAGAAATTGGCTTGTGCATAAAAATATGCTGACGAGGCTTAAAAAGAAACATCCTCTCGCATTCAGCGCAGTCGCACTGATGACAATTGTTACCATGTGCGTATGGGCAGCGGTGCCTGCCTGCGCGCTGACGCCTGCCGGGACGCAGATAACCGCGCCTGCGGCTGCGATGACAGGCAAGTCTGCGGGAACCGGTCAGACCGTTTCAAAAACATCAAACACACCATCAACCGTTACCGTTAAGGATGTTTACGGCGTCACCTGGACAGTTACGCCTTCTAACAGCACAACCATACCGGGAAGTGCCTTAATCTATAAATACACCTTTAAACACACTGGAAATGTCGGCATTTCCCCCATAAAAGATACCTTTTATTACACTGCCACCGGCACCTGGGTTGCCGGTCTTTATGTAGATGCAGCCGCAACAACACCTGCGACCGGGCAGATACAATTGCCGCCTAATTCCGGGAACGAATTTGCATTCTATATGAAGGTCGCACCGCCGACCGGCGCTGATGGACAATCGGCAACAGCAACGGTTACTGTGAAAAATTCATACTTCAATACAAATAATGCCAATGATGGCTTCGGAGACCCTGACCGCGTCCTACACACGGTAACTACGAGCACAAGCGACATAACTCCGCCGTTCCTCTCCGTTTCAGGTCCTTCTGATAAAACAATTCTAATAACGAGCAATGTTGATGTAACGGGCATATCAGAGGCGGGTATTACAATCAGTGTTGTCGTTCAACCTGCTTCAGGCACACACACAGCGACCGTTGATATAAGCGGCAACTTCAAGAAGAATATACCGCTCAATGAAGGCGATAATACGATAACAGTTACCGCGCGGGACGCTGCGGGGAACACAAAAACTGAAACAAAAACGGTGAGTGTGGATACGGTCAAGCCTGCGGCAGCGATCACTTTCCCTGCTGCGGACGCAGCAGTCAGCGGCACAATTGATATAATCGGCACCGCCTGGGATACAAATTTCAAGGAATATTCTCTCCATTATGGTCCAGGATCGTCTCCAACGGTGTGGGGCACGATCAAAGCGACATCAACATTGCCAATCAGCAACACATCTCTCGGCGCATGGGATACCTCCTCCCTTTTCGGGAATTACACGATCAGGCTGACTGCTGTTGATACCTTCGGGAATTCCTCCACCGTTACAAGGCAGATGAAGGTAGGGAATGCTTATTCATTGTCTGCCACCATTCCTCAGGGCAGGTGGACAATGCTTTCGCTCCCCGGACAGCCTCTCAACTCCGTCCCGCAATCCTTCCTCGGCAGCAGCCGATATGAAATCCAGAGATGGAATCCTGCCCTGTCGGCGCCCGATCCATACCTGCTGAATTACGAACGCTCTTTCCTCATCACCACCGCAGGTGTCGGCTTCTGGATCAAGCCTTACGAGCAGAACATCGCCTTCACAACAGGCGCTACGGTGCCGGATACAACTAAAGATTACTACATCCATCTGTATGCCGGCTGGAATCAGATCGGCGTCCCTTACAACCGCGAGATGTTATGGGACTGGATGCGCGTGAAAAAGACCGTCACAGGCGAGGTTAAGACGATGGCGGAGGCGATAGCGGCGGGCTGGGTTGACAGTTCGTTCTATGCCTACGGCGACGGCGGGTATGTGCAGAAGGGAGCCGGCTTTTCAATGATACCTTATGAGGGTTACTTTGTGAGGGTTTACGAGGAGTGCGACCTCATCGTGAATCCGGGCGCGGGAATGCCCGGCGGGGTTGCGCGCATAGTGAGACCGGAGTATGAGTGGAAACTCCGGATCAGCGCCGAGAGCACATCGGGCAGAGATGTTGAGAATTTCGTCGGCATAATGAAAGGCGCCGAGGATGGTTTTGATGGTTCTGATTCCGCCGAGCCACCGCCAGTGAAGCCGTATCTGTCTTTGTATTTCCCGCACGATGACTGGGGACACAGGGCAGGGCGGTTTACGCAGGATATTAGGAGCAGTGCGATGACGGCTGCCGTGGATGGCGCTGCGCCGGAAAAGACCTGGCGGTTCGTAGTAGAGACGAGCGCGCCGGGCGATGCCGTTGTGCTGCGTTTCCCCGATGCCGACTCGCTGCCGCCGAATTATGAAATACTGATCAGGGATGAGGCGGCAGGCGCAGTGTTCAATCCGAGAGAGAAAGAAATTTATAATTACACCGATTCAACCGGCGAAAGGGAATTTTCCATCACCGCGAAGAAACTCGGCATGCTTCCCGAGGTGGAACTACCGCTTGAACTGCCCGCAGGCTGGAGTCTCATTTCTGTGCCGCTTGAGCCTGAGCAGACCGATGCGCGGGTGCAACTCGGCGACGACCTGAAGGACATCGCTGTCTTCCAGTATTACGACCGCGAACTTTATCATCCTGAAAGTCCAGAGCATGTTGATATACAGGCTGGTCTGGGCTACTGGATATATGTTGACAAAACGCAACTTATAGATTTCAAAGGAGTCAGAACAGACTCGGTGAAGCCGGTGGAAGTGCCGCTTACAGAAGGCTGGAATCTCATCGGGAATCCTTATGAGACCATCACCGCCTTCGGCGACAACATCAGCGTGCGCAGCGAGGGCGAGACGGTATCATTGTCGGAGGCTGTCGCCCGCGGATGGATAAAAGAGCCGATTTATTCATATCTTAACAATGAGAACAGGTATGCTGCTGTGAAGCAGGGCGATAAGTTGCAGGAGTGGCGCGGATACATCATCAAGGCAGCGGCGCCGTGTGTGCTGATAATTGGAAAATGATAAAGAATCATTCACGCAAAGAGCGCAAAGAGCAATGTGCATAGTGTTTAGTAACCAGCAACCAGCAACCAGGGATGGCGGACGGGAGATGAAAAATGGGAAACGGCTAAACCATCTTACTTCTATCGTCTTCCATCTCACCAAATCCCTGGCTACTGGCTACTGGCTACTGGCTACTATCTACTGGCTGCTTTTTTATTGCTCTTTCGCTTCAGGCGATTGCCTCAAGGTAACGCCTGAAATTTCAAAACGCATTGAAAAGGTTGTCGGCGCAAAGATTTACATTAACGGCACACACCTCAAAACCAGTGAGCCGCTCTGGAGACTGCGGGGAACGATGTATCTGCCGCTTGATCCCACCCTGACCGCCGCGCTGAATCTGGATATGGCAGTTACAAAGGAAGAGAGTGGTCGTGTACTTCGTATAATGGCGGACAAGACAGAAATAAAATACAGTGAGGGTGCGTGTGCATTTACAGTAAATGGTGTAATCACTCAATCGCCCGCTGTTGCGCTTTTTGATATGACATATCGGGCAGTTCCGCTGAGGACATTTTTTGAGGCGCTGGGCGGGCAGGTTCTATGGAACAGCAAGGAAGCGAGGATTGATGTAACGATATTAAAAGATGTGGAACGGGAGAAGGTTGTAAGATTACCGGACGGTTTTTTTAAGTCGCCGTTGAAAGATGCGAAAATAGAAAAAGCGGAAGATAAGACAGCGTCTGTCGCGGATGAGACCCGGCGGGGTGCGGAAACCCCGCCTGCGGAAGAGAAGAAGGCGGTGCAGGAGACAGCGACTGAAACAGAGGAATCGCCGAAGTCTGCGGAGGAATTGGAACCCGCGCAGAATCCCAGAAAGTTTCAATATACTTACGAGAATACTATCGGGGTTGATTCCTCTGAAGTGGAAGGAGATGAAACCGCAAGTTATGTTCAGGAGGAGACGGTGTTCCACAATTTGTTTTCACTGCGTGCGAAAGATATACTTGACGGCGGCTACGAGATGAATGGGTTTGTAAGGACGATAGAGACCACAGACGATGACACGAAAAAGTTTGAGTTTGACAAGTTGACGGTATCGTTCAATAAGGGTTCGGTGAACTATGATGTGTATGATCTCGTCCCGAAATTTTCTCGTTTTCTCCTGAGAGATTATCGTTTACAAGGTGTTCAGTATGAGCGGGCGGGCAGCGGCGGTGGGTTTGATATGATAATGGGGAAGACGCCGAAGAGGGTGCGCGATTCGGAGTATGCACGGTATGTCGGCGGAGCAAGATATGCTTGGGGCGGCGGGAGCAATGTGTATCGTATTAGTTATGTTCAGGCGCGGGATACCGGCACAGAGCGCGGCGCGAGCGAGCGTGTGAAGAACCGCGTGGTAAGTTTTTCGTGGGCAACAAGTTTATTGAAGGCGTGGAATTTGGAGGGCGAGTATGCGGTTGGGGGTGCGTGGGGCTGGGGCATAGGCGGCGGCGAGCGCGGCTCCGCGCGATTCCTGAAGGCTGAGTATAAGGCAAAAAAAACGAGGATGACATTGCTTTACGAGGGCGTCGGCGCAAATTTTGTTTCCGAGACCGCCTTTTATACACCTGACCGCACGGAATTTTCCGCCACCTACCAGAAGAAACCGAACACGGGACTGATGTATATGTTTGGATATAAAAGCAGATTATACAGGGGCAACAGGACATATTTTTATCCTGCATCGGTAACAATTCAGCCCCTTAGTGATCGCAGCCGTTTGAAAGTGATGCTTGACAGAGATTTTCAAAAAACGGCTGGCGAGCAGTCAAACATCGTGGATAACCGCAAGGCGCGGGCGATGATGAAATTCGGCGATCTCAATGTTGAGACACAAATCTTGCGGCGGAAAGACAAAAACAAAACCGGAAATGTCTTGTTCAGAACCGCGCGAAACATGAAACTGCGTTATCCTCTGTCCGAAAAACTTGGGGCGACCGTTCAGTTCAACCGCGAGCAGCGGCAGCAGTCAACCACGCCTTTGCTGCGGCAGTTTCGCGCCAACCTTGAATATGAATTGAAAGAATGGACTGATATGATTCTGTCAATGGAGCGTTATTATAATGCAACCGCAGCAGATAACACGAAGGCAAAAATAGGCTTCCGCAAGGTTAATGTTTACGATGACTGGGAGATCGGACTTGATTTTCAGTTTGTGAATTACCGCGATCATAATGACAGGGTGATAAAAGTGAGATATTCATTTTTGCGATAATGTTAAAGGAGGTGATTTCAAGTTATATGGTTATCTGGTTACTTGGTTGAAAGACGAAAGAGTTTGTCGTTTTGATATCAAAAACAGAAAGGGGGAGAGGTAAATATGAAACATTTGCGAGTAATTGCGCCTTTGATGATGTTTGTGATTGTTGCGGTGGTGTATTACGGCGTGCAGGCGGCGGGCGAGCGGAAGGCGACGCTTTCTGCTGTAAAGGGCACGGTCGGCGTGAAGCGCGCGGGGGCTGACAAATGGGAGGCGGCAACGGAGAGAATGGTGATCAAGTCCGGCGATGCTATCCGCACGGAGAGCGCCTCTTCGGTGATCATCAGGTTTGACGACAACACGATGGTAAAGTTAGGACCGATGGCAAGTATGGTGCTTGAAAGACTTGAGAAAAGTGAAAAGGGCGCAAGTACAGGACTTGATGTCAGCGTTGGCAAGACCTGGGCGCGTGTAAAGAAACTCACGGATGAATCCGACTTCAAGGTCAGGACCCCCACTGCGATAGCAGGTGTGCGCGGGACATATTTTTCGTCAGAAGTTGCAGAGGACACGACGAGCAATTTTGATGTCTTTGAAGGCTCGGTTGAAGTTGCCAGTGTGAGCGATCCGACTAAAAAAGTAACGGTGAACGAGCATCACACAACGACGGTTGGAGCGGGCAAGTCGCCGACAGAGCCGACAGCGATTCCGTCAGAGGACGAAAGTAAAAGGAAGGAAGGCTTTTCCAATGAGGAGTTCGCCCGTGCCGTGTTTGATGTTCAGGTGAGCATTACCCCGCAGGTTGTGACGCCCGGAGAAAAAGCAACCGTTTCAGTTCAGGTATTTAAAGATGATGCCCCTTATAGAGCGAAGGTTGACCTTACGCTTCAGTTGAGCGGTTCGGCTAAATTTGTTGCCAACAATTCCTCCGAGATTAAAACCGCAACCGACGAGAACGGCGCTGTAACACTTGAAATAACCGACGAGGTAGAGGAGTCGGTCAGTGTAACCGCGACGCTCAAAGTGAAGGTTGGGAAAAAGTAGAAAAATGAGAAGTGAGAAGTAAGAAGTGAGATGTGAGAAATGAGAAGTGGGATGATAATTCATCTCACATCTAACATTTTTATTTTGAATTTGGTTTTCAGAAAAGATGAAAATCAAAGTTAATTTGTTTGATTATTCTTTAATCTTTCTTATCTTCTGCGTATCTATGTTTGTGGCACCCCCAAACAAGTTTGGGGGTGGCACATCATTCGTTTCAGCCCAGGAAGAGATTGAGGTAGAACTTGAAGGTTCCGCACCCGTTACCTTCAAGAGACCTGAAGCACTTCAAGAGAACCCTGTTGCTGCCGTCAAGGGCATCGGCGGTGAGGTCATGCTGCGTCGTGCGGGCAATATTGTCTGGGAGTCGGCGTCTGCTGCGATGCCGATCTATCCAGGCGATGCCCTGTTTGTGTCATCAGATTCAACCGCAGAAGTGGAATTGACTGATGGCAGTTATCTGAAACTCGCGCCTTTCACAAGAATAATATTCAGGATGGGAAAGGTTGGAGACCTCACTGTGCCGCTTGTGGAGATCGTTGATGGAAAGGTATGGGGTCACATAGCGGGTGGCGAGTTCCCGCCGGTCATTCAGACGGCGGGGGGTTTTATCAATGGGCAGAACTCAACATTCTTCGTTGAAATAAGAATAGATACAGGGACGGGCTGCGTTGACCTGCTTCAGGGCAATCTTGATATAAGATCAGAGACAGCGCCGGACCAGATCGTGCCGCTCGCATCGGGCAGCAGGATAAAACTTGATGTTGAGAAATTGACCATTTCTACTCCGATGCCGATTAAAGAAAGTGTGAAGGGAGACGATCTCTCGCATTCCTGCCTTGTGGAGAAGACAGAAGCGATAGAAGAAATCAAGGTTGGAGCGATACCGGTTGAAGAAGAAGGAATCGTGATTGCTAATGTTACCGGCACTGCGATGGTAACATTTATCAGTGCAGCCGAAAAGGGTGAGGAAAAGGTAATTACCGAAGATGAAGGGGTCGTAGTTTTTCAGGAGACGGAGGGACCGGCAGCGGAGGAGGCGGAAAAAGCGGAGAAAGTTGAGGGGGCAGTGGAGGCAGAGGCAGAGGAAGAGTATGAGGTAGTGGAAATTCAGAAGACGACAGTGGTGAGTTTCCATAAGGCTGAAGAGCAGGCGCCTGCGGGAACACCGACGACGCCATCAGCGGTGGCGCCGACAGAGGAAGCATCTGTAGTGCCAGTGGAAGCAGAAACCGCAGCCGTCTCCGTTGAGCCAGTTGAAGTTGAAGAGACGGTAACTGTCGCGCCAGAAACGCCCACGGAGGAACCAGCGTCTACCGAGGGAGTTCCTGCTGAAGAAGGGATCGCTGAAGTCCCTGCTGAAGAAGAAACCGCTGAAGTTTCAGCGGAAGAAGCCGGTGTATGTACGATCGGAACAATGAACATCTCCTCGTTGCAACCCGCTTCTCTATCAATAAGCGAGGAAACGGTGTCAGATGGTGAAACCACGACCGTTGTTCTTGAGACATGCGGCAGTGCAGTAGTGAAAGTAACACCAGCCAATATTACCAGCACCGATGCAGAATATGATAAATGGGAGATGACTGTGGGAGATGGTGAATGGACGGTTCTTGATGCGGAACAACCAGCGGAAATTACTCTTACAACGCCCGGTTCAATCGCCGTTGCAGCAAGGCTTACAAATCAGCCTCAGGAACTGCAATACCCTGCGATCACATGCACAATTGATTTTCAAAAAAGCGTTGAATCGCCAGCCGTTGAAATAACAAAGATAGGTCAAACTGCGGTAGTGGATCCAAGCGAAAAACTGATTTTATACCGTGATTCGCTTGAAAGCGGAAACCTTATCATAAGGGGCAGTGTTGTTTCAGAAGCCGGCTGCGAAATAAGCAAGGTAGAGGTTACAACTGACGGCGGCGGCGTATGGCAGGAGGCGGCGCTTGTCGGCGGCGGCTCATGGGAATATAAGTTCACCCCCTCCGAAGAAACCTACTACATAAATGCACGCGCAACTGACATTGAAGAAAACACATCAGATGAACTTATGCAGGCGATTGAGGTTGAATATCACCACAAAACAGAAGAAGAAAATCTCAGGGAAGTTTTTGAAAGACTCATTCAGGCATACATAAACAAGGACACTCTTACCTTTATGGAGGGCGCCTCCCTTTCATTCAATTCATCCTATCAGGGAATAGAAGACGCAAACCTGCTTGAAAACTCGCTTGAGAATAAGTTCAGGGACTACCCTGTAATTTATCTGAAATATCAGGTTCAAACAGTTACGATTTCGGGCACGACAGGCAGGGTGGGCTTTTACTGGAACGCCCAGAGCGGCACGAGTGGCTTTCCATATTACGGCACTTTTATATTTGAGAAAGATGTGGAGTGGAAATTCAAGACCCTCACCGACCCCGACACCTTCCTGCGCTACACAAGCGAAGTAAAAACAATCACACTTACCGCCTTTGAAACGATCCTGACGGCAGATGAGAAGGATACAACTGACATTACAGCCATGGTTTTAGATTCTGCCAACAATCCCGTTAAAGACGGAACCATCATCTCATTCACGGCGACTTCCGGGACGATAACCGCAAGCGGCACAACCGTCAACGGCGGAATTACGATAACTTATACAGCAGGCAACTTGCCGGGGACTGTTAA
>JBFMBQ010000174.1:0-5453 GCA_040755115.1 bacterium | reverse complement strand
CTACGGGTGTGTGCGGTCGGCGCAGGAAAATCTCCGAATCCGCAAACAGCGCAAGCGGGACATCGTCAAGATGGAAGCCGCCCTGAACATCGCCCTCCCACATTGCTGACGGAAAGATGCCTTCCTGCTCAAGAAAATGCTCCAGGCGGCGCCTGTATCGTGAAACAATCAGCACCTTTGCCTTTTTACATTCATCGCGCAGTATTGAAGCGATTGAATTAAGGTCAAGCGGCAGCGGCGGCAGACGCCGCAGAGGCGCTGCCCCTTCATCGTCGGTTTCATTAGGTCTTGTATCTATAAAAACAGGATTCGCCTGGAGATCGTTGGCATGTTCAAAATTGTAAATGCCTTTCAAAATCTCCTGCGGCGCAGCGAAACCATCTTTTGTGAGGAATGTTTCGTCCCGTTCTATTTTTTCATTGAATTTTTCCCGGACATCATCAGAATCAACAATAATTACCCGAGCGGGAGAGATTTCATTATAAATGATTGTGCTCGCCGAGAAAATTTCGGGATAAAGGATTGCACCGTCAAAACTTACCTTATGCGAGATGAATTCCTTGTGGTCGGCGCGCATCCAGTCGGGTGGGACTGAAGGATACTCGGCTGCTTCCCACGCAGGGGCAAGCACGGCTTGTTTAACGCGGGTGCGCGAACGCTGTGTTTCTACATTAAAAGGACGGATTGCTTCTACTTTGTTTCCGATAAACTCAATGCGCACCGGCGCATCCACTGTCGGCGGAAAAACATCAATCAGACCGCCCCTTCGGCTGAACTGCCCCTCCCTTTCAACCGCTGCGGATGGTTCATAGCCAACCGCTGCTAAAAAATTCATCAATTCTTCTATATTGATTTTATCCCCGACTTCAATCTCGCGTGTTCTGTCAAGATATTGCTCCCTTGAAAGTGTTCTCCTTATAACCGCACTGTGAGTGGTGAGAAGTATCATTTGTGAAAAGTTCGCCATCCTGTAAATCCGGTCTAATACCCGAAGCCGCCGACACCGCACATCACGCATAACAGATGGATTGTTGATTTCCGGCAGGTCATAATCGGGAAAAACTTCTATAGCCAATTTTTTTCCTTCAACGCTGTTGATGAAGGCGAGTTCTTCTTCCAGGCGGTTTATGAGATCCATATCCGGCAGGATCACGAGGAAGGGTAAAGGCATCACGGCGGCGGTGGAATATAGGAAAAGAGGGAGAGAAAAACCCTGTAGGTTATCAATCTTCAAGTGTGCCGATTCATCTTTGAGTCGGCTGAGTGCAGAAATGATAAACGGACTTGAATTGAAAAATTCTATAATTGACATTTTACTCAGTGCATTCTCTCCGGTCTTTGATCATGAACATATTATAATTCCTTAACGCCGAACACGCTGAATTTTTCAGCGTTTTCACTGCACCATAGGATTTTCCCATTTGACATCCATTTAAATAATGTGTACACTTCATGTGAACACAATGGAAAGGGGCTATCACTTATGAAAGCATCTATTCTTGACCTGCGGAGACGCATGGGCGACATTTTGCATGCGCTTGACCAGAACGAAACAGTAACCCTTCTGCATCGTGGAAAACCGAAGGGGATAATAGTTCCCGCTGCCGCAAGAAAATCGCGGGCATCATCGGTTCGTGAACATCCCGCCTTCGGAATATGGAAGAATCGGGATGACATGCGAGATGTCAAACAGTTCGCTCGCACCTTGAGGAAAGGGCGCATACATGCTGTTTGACACTGACATCCTCGTATGGGTATTCCGCGGCAGCGACAAAGCCGCAGCAATCATTGAAGAAATCCCGGAGCGGCAGATTTCCGTTGTTACATTTATGGAACTTCTTCAAGGCTCACGCGACAGTCGGGAGGCAAGGGCTATAAAGAATTTTCTGGTGGATTTTTCATTCCAGATGCTGCCGCTGACGGAGAACATAGGACACCGCGCCGCAATTTATATGGAGGAATACAGCCTCAAGACCAAAATGTGTATGGGAGACGCCCTTGTGGCAGCAACAGCAATTGAGAACCGCATAACATTGTGCACGGGCAATCATAAGCATTTCAAATCCATCACCGATCTTGATTTGAAGATTTTCCGCCCCTGAACGGCAAAGTTTTTCTTAAGCAGGGAATCCCTGTGGGCAGATCAGAGTCCTGCTGGAGGCAAACCCATAAAAGCCGGGGTTAAGCGAAAATTCACTTAAAAGGTGATTTTAACAACCGTTTTGTTAATATTACATAGACATCGTTTCTGTTGCCTTCTTTTCGGATGCCGACTCCTTTAACATATACAATCTGTTTTGGGTAATCCATGCGATAAACGATTCTGTATCTTCCAGCGGCGACTTTTTTACTGCGATGTCCCACTAATTGTTTGCCCAGCGGTTTTCCCTGTTTATCAGGTTCCCTCTCCAGTTTGTCAATACCTGATTCAATTATTCTACGGATGCGCCTGTCCGCAATCTCATCAATCATCTCTAATGCTTCGGGAGTAATAATTACTGTCCAGATCAAAGATGTAATCGTTTTTTCGCTTCTTTCCATGGGATGCCTTGTCCTGTTTTGATTTGTTTTTCGCTTTTTTTCAGGGATGCCATGAGTTTCCTGTCTTGCAGGATTTCCTCGGTTTCCATCATCCCCTCAAATACATCCAGCAATTCCTTGTATTTTTCCCATGAAAGAATAACAAAGACGGGTTGTTTTTCTTTTTCCACAATCTTGAAGGTGTCCGCCTTGCGGGATTTAATCAGTCCGGATAACTCCTTGAATTTTTTTTGCGCCTCATTCACCGTCATTATGTTTATCATTTTGATCAACCTCCATTTGTATTATACCTAAATTGAACGATTTTTGACCTAAATTGAGCGATTTTAAAAAAGTTGTAGGGCGGCATCTCCGTATGCCGCCGTTCGGCGCGGTGCGGAGACCGCACCCTACATCTTTTTTGGACAATTGATAATCCAGGATTCAAAGCGGCAATTCGCCTTGAGATGAAGAAAGGAAGGGCTTCTTAATATCAAGCAGTTCCATCATGCGCTCGGCGTTTTTAGGGGCGCGCCCAAAATGGCAGTTGTTGAAAAAAATGAGAATGAACTTACATCTCTTCAGCAATTCGTTTATTTTCGGCATCCATTCGGCAAGTTCGTCATCGGAATAATCGTAGTTGTAGCGGTCTGAACCTTTTCTCGGATGCCACCAGTCAACGGTGTTTCTGCCGTGAAAACGGACATACCCAATGTCAGTTGTCGTTTTAGTTACTGGCGGCAGCAGCCCATCCAAAGGCGGCTCATCAACCATGCAGAAGCCAATATCAGAATTTTCAAGTTTGTTAAACACATCATCGCGCAGCCAGGTATCGTTGCGGAATTCAATGTGGAGTGAATCACCCGCAAAATTTTCCTTTAATCGCTGAATATAATTAAGGTTCTGGTGTGAGAATTTAAAACTCCAGGGGAACTGTGCGAGGAAGCCGATGAGTTTTTTTGCATCGCGAAGTGGCTGAACTGACTGGTGGAATTGTGCGTATGTCGCATCATCGCAGTTTCGGTCGTGCGTCATGCCTTTGAAGGTTTTGACCACGAAGCCGAAATTTTCGGGCGTAACATCCGCCATTCGTTTGAAAGTGCTTCTTGTGGGGATGCGGTAATAGGAAGCGTTGATCTCTACGAGATCAAAATGTCGTGCATAATATTCAAGCATCCTGCCGCGCGGCAGCCCGGTCGGGTAGAATGCGCCAATCCAGTCGCGAAAAGTGAATCCGGATGTGCCGATTTTTATCATTTTATTTTTGGCACAGATTTCGCGGATTTTCACGGATAAAAGAATTTAAAAATCCGATTTTATCCGTGTTTATCCGTGCCGAACTACTTTTTAAGAATTAAAACGCAATCTTTCTTCGCCTTTATTATATATCCGCGCCAGGGTTGAAGCGCATCGCCTGTATTTACCCGCTTGTAACCCACGCCATCAAATTCATACATTTCGCTGCCAATCAAACCCTGTTTCGCCGCTTCGCTCAACACTAATGCGATGTCATCAACTTCCACTTCAAGATTATCTCCCCAAACAAGCGGTCCCTCATAAGGATTGCCTATGAGATTCCAGCCTTCTTTCAAGGGCACACGAACTTCATCTGACACCGTCATTCCCACAAGGTCTATCTCCGTGTTTTCCGCAACATATACCCAGTAACCCAATCCAGCCTGAATGTCGGCGGCATCGGCTGCGTAGAACTGCCTGTCAAAATATTGATAGACATTCAGCAACGGCAGGTCATCACCGAGTTGCGTCAGCGCGCTCGTTACCTCCGGTTCAATCGGGACGCCGATCAGGTTCCAGCCTGGCTTCATCGTGTAGGTCTTTGTAACCTGCATTACCTGAAGTTTCACAACTTCAATCTTGAAATGATTCACGGCGGCGGCGCCCGCTGCGGTGTAGGTGTAAATGTTCTGCTGCGCCATGTTGATGCGCCCGCCTGTGTCAAGATTGATCAGAGTGAACGAGAAGCGGTCAAACGGCAGACTTGCGCTGTCCCAGGTGAGCGTAACGGTCTCGCCGATTTCATTCGTCACAACATTCAGTGTCCAGGCTTCTGTGTTGCCGGTGTTTCTTGCAGGGGCGCGGAAATCGTTCGCATAACGACCGGCGTTCCTTGTCCAGTTATCATTCTGAAAGTAAACGGATATATATTTCTCATTGAGCGATTTCGGCGGTTCCTCCGCATCAAGGGCATCGTATTCCGCATTTGCGTTATTTGCCGCACCGAGATAATTATCAAGGTCTGCCGAATTTTTCGTTCTTGCCGAGATGCGAAGTTTGTAATCGTATACAGTTCTAACGCGCTTTGCCAGTCCGCCGGGCATGCCTGCGCCGGGTCCGAAAAGAAGTTCAACATCGCTGTATGCCCTCACATCATAGCCGACGCCCGCCTGTATATTCGCCGAGGTGTCGTTCTGCACCCAAGAGTTTGCATCGCTGTCGTAACTGTAGGCAGTAGTTGAGATCAGCCCCATATTGGCAGCGGTTGTCAAATCATAAGTATTCGCACCATCTTTCACCTGCACCTGCCCCCATGGGAATTCGCGGTTGAAGGGTGCGCCGATCTGATTCCACCCCGCCTTGAGCGCAATTGTGTAATTCTGCGTGGTGTCAATTAATGTGCCGTTGTAAGAGTAGGTGAGATCGTTGTAATATGCCTTGATCCAGAAGGCATAGCCCGCATCCAGTGATGATGGCGCCTTGTATTTATCAAGGTAAGGATCGTCCGGTGCGGTGGGGTCCCATCGGTAAATCTTATAAGAGCCGCTGCCGAACATTGCGGTCGGGGAGGTGTCTGTCGGCTGCACAGGAACACTCATAAGGAACCATTTAAGTTTCGGCATTGTTCCGCTGATGGTGGCGGTGTTGTTCACGGTTACTGTAACTGTAACTGAAGAAGTTCCACCTAATGAATCGGC
>JBFMBQ010000173.1:0-7789 GCA_040755115.1 bacterium | reverse complement strand
CTGTATGATTGCCTGCGGACCGCCCGCCGCTCCGCGCCGGAAAGATGTGGTCTCTTCATAAGGAACCTGAAAGACCACGAACCGCGAACCCTTGTATGAAGAATATTCCGCAGGCAGATTGGCAAAGTTGTCGGATTTTACCGTCAGCGAATCTATTCTTCTGATCTCGTCGTCAGGATATTCGGTCATTTTGTCAGTATATTATAGAGAAGATTATACATGAATGCACATTATGTATGGGCGCACGGCAGTGCACCCCTGCTGAATCCATGTAATGCGTGTCCATCCGTGCCAGAACATTTAATTCCACGAAAATAAATTTACAATTTAATATTTTCAATTTACAATTTACAATTGTGCAAACAAAACTTTTTCCCTTAAAAAATCGCAAAATTGAGTTGAAACTATGAAAAAGAAAAAATACACACGAGAAATCGCAGAATGGGTTTCCAGTGTCCGCTACGAGGACATTCCGCAGGCGGTGATTGAGGAAGCGAAGAATCAAATATTGAGCGTCCTCGGCGCCGTATATGCCGGTGCGCTGTCTGAGCCGGCGGTGCGTCTTGCGGAGGGAGTGCATTCACCGACAGACGGCGTGGAATGCACCTATCTGCCTCGCGGCGGCAAGGGAAGCATTCATAATGTGATGCTTGCCAATCTCGCCCACAGCATCGCTCTGGATTACGATGATTATCTCATAGCAGGTCACACCGGTCACTCTGCCGTGCTTGCACCGCTCGCCCTCGCGGAGACGCTTGATGTCGGCGGGCGCGATCTGCTCGTCGCACAGGTGATCGCCAATGAGGTCGCCGCACGCATCGGCGCAGCGGTGATGGTCGGTCCGCTGAACGGGCAGATGATGACCTACATCCATGCTGCCGGGGCGGCGTGTGCGGCGGGGAGATTGATGGGACTGACCGCTGAAGAGATACAGTCCGCACTCGGAATTGCGCTTGCGCAGCCGGGATACGGTCTTATACCGGGCTTTCTCGGCTCCGACGCCAAACTTCTCTGTGCCGGAACCGCAGCGCTGGCGGGCGTTACGGCGGCGCGGCTCGCTGCCAACGGCGTAAAAGGCTTCCCCGACATCCTTGAGCACCACGAAGGCTTCTGCCGCGCCTCCTCTTATATCCCGCTCCTGCCTATCCTGTCCGGTCTCGGTTACACCTGGCTGTCATCCACTCTTTCCTACAAAATTTACCCCGGCTGCGCCTACATTGATGCCGTCATGGATGCGCTGCTTGAAATTGTGCGCAGCGAACAACCGGAACCCGAAAACATTGACCGCATTGATGTGTATGCAAGTTTGCTGACAGTGAAAATGGACGATTTCGCCCGCCCCTTCATCAGACGCGAGGCGACCTCTCCGGTTACTCTTAATTTCTATACGCCCTACAATGTCGCAGCCGGAATAATTGACGGCGAACTCACACCAATCCAACTTGCGCCGAACCGCATAAAAGACAGCGCGGTGTGGAATCTCGCCAAACGCGTGCGCGTCCATCATGATCTTCACCTTACAGGGCAGATGATAGACGAGTTGGCGAGGGTCGTTGATTTCAGATACCTTATGAAAGGGATGAACTGGAAGGCACTGGTGGGGATACTGAAACAGGTCGGACCTGCGCCTTGGAGCCGGATTGCAGGCGTTCCATCCGTGAACGAGGTAGTGCGGGATATTTTAACTTTTACTGGTCGTGCGCTGCGAGCCGGCGCTGAAATCCGCCACGGCGAATTTGTCCCCGACGACATCCAGAGTTTCAGCATGAAATTCGGCGCGCGGGTTGAAATCCGCCTAAAAAACGGCAAAGTCCACGAGAGCGCACAGGATATTCCCTTCGGCGCAGCCGGCAGATCAATTGAAGAAAAACGCATTGATGTCATAAACAAATTCAGACAGGAGGCATCCCTCCTGCTGTCGGACAGAACAGTCGGTTATCTTTTGAACAAGATTTTTGACTTTGAGAACCTGAAGAATCAGGGTATTCTGAATTTCATCCAGATATGTGCCGGCGCTGCGGAGGCGGGAAGGGACATGCAGCACAGGGCAGCAGGTTAAAAGGATTCAGTGTCGTGTCAACACTCACGCACCGCAATTTTAAAGCGAATAATGAATAACGAATATTGAATTCCGAATTATGAAGTTCTTTTTCCTTCAATATTCTACATTCAATTAAATTGTTTATTCCAATGAAAGCAGAGATAATAACAATCGGGAACGAACTCCTTGAGGGAAGGGTTATAGATACGAACTCCGCTGTTATTGCCCGCTGGCTTTCGGATGCAGGGATTGAGGTAGCGCGCCGCATAACCGTTGGGGACAAAACAGGCGATATAATCAGCGCATTGCACGAGGCAGGCAAAGATTCATCTTTGATTGTAGTGGCAGGCGGGCTTGGTCCAACGATTGACGATGTTACGATGGAGGCGGCATCGGAGGCGCTGAATGCGCCTCTAGTTCGCAGTTCGGCTGTGGAAAATCAGATCCGTGAGTTTTACAACGCATTAGAACTGCAAGTCAGTAAAGAAGCGTTAAAACAGGCGTATATACTTGAAGGGGCACATATCTTACGAAACCCGGTGGGGACAGCGCCCGGTGTTGTGTTTCGGAAAGGGGATTGGTTATACATGTTTTTCCCCGGAGTGCCTCGTGAATTGGATGCACTGCTGGGTGAGGCGGGGCAATATGTTCTTGAAATGAAAGGCACGAAGGAAACAATTGCGCATACATCGCTGAAAACCTTTGGAACCGGCGAGACACAACTTCAGAAACTTATCCCTAAAGATATTCTTGCCTCCGGCAATCCTTCACTTGCGTTTCTGCCTGGCAGGTGGGAAGTGGAGGTGCGGCTTACAGCGAAGGGAAGTAACGAGGAAGAAGCGAGAAACCTCGTAAAGAAAGCGGCGGATAGATTATATGCACATATAGGCGACTATATTTATGGCGAAGATGATGACACTCTTGAACTCGTCGTCATCCGCAAATTGAAGGAAAACGGGCTTACGCTTGGCATCGCAGAGTCCTGTTCCGGTGGATGGCTGAGTTCGCGGCTCGTCTCAATTCCAGGCTCATCTGAGGTCTATCGCGGCTCAATAATTGCCTACACAACGAAAATCAAAGAAAAAATACTCGGCATGCCGCCGCAGATCATCGCGCGGCGCGGCACAGTCTCCGCAGAGGCAGCCGAAGCAATGGCGGAGTGCGCGGCGGAGCGGCTCGCTGTGGATGTAGGACTTTCCATCACAGGCAATGCCGGACCGACAGCAGGCGACCCATGGGAGTCAGTCGGGCAGGTTTATACAGCGGTCGCCTTCCGCGACAGGGCGAAGCCCACGGCATCTGTCGGGCGCAAGATCAACCGTCCCCGTAACGATGTGCGCTACATCGCAACCTCAATGGCGCTGGATTTGCTCAGAAGAAACCTTTAATTTTGACGCGGACTTACAAGAATTACTAATGGTTAGAAACCAAAAGAAACAAAAAGATAACCACTGAAACACGGAGAGATGTGAGATGTAAGATGTGAGATAAAAAATGATCGCCTCACATCTTACTTCTTCCGTCTCACTTCTTCTTTTCCGTGCTTCAATTCTTCTGCGCTTCTGTGGCAAGCATGCAAAATATTCTTTGTTCCCATAGTTGACATCAGGTCTTTCCTCTTTATAATAGTTGCATAATTGCGCAATTGTGCAATTGTTTTTGTTCTGCCATGCAAAACTACACCGAAATCTTCAAGGCGCTCTCCGATGAGACAAGACTGCGGATCATATATCTCCTTGCCACGACAAAAAAAGAACTCTGCTGCTGCGAACTGACCGATTCACTTGAAGAACCGCCATATAACATCTCCAAACAACTGAAAATCCTGAAAAACGCCGGGCTGGTTGAAAGCAGAAAAGAAGGCAAATGGGTCTATTTCTCGCTGCAAAAACATAAGGACCCGTTTACAAAAGGTGTTCTCGGCGCAATCAATTCGCTGCCGCCCGCTGATCGGCAAAAAAGGGACAAACAGAACTTAATGAAAGTGTTGTCCCTGCGAAAAGGTGATAAATGCCTTCACGGTGTCCAGAATAAATATTTTGTCAAAACCGGCAAATCGCTGAAATGATTTAGTGAAAAAAGTTCACGGCGCATAGATTTAATTTTGAATTGCCGGCAACATTAAATATGAATAACCACAATGACAAAACACGGCAGCAACCACCATCTCTGACCTGCCCGCAATGCGCTCCAACCGATGACTCCGTTGCTTTTTTTATAGAAGGCATGGACTGCGCAGACGAAACAAGGCTGATAGAGAAAAAACTCGCAAATATAGACGGCGTTAAGAGTGTGCGCTTTTCCCTCGTTTCCGGTGAAGCACGCGTGGAGTTTGACAGGGAAAAGATAACTGCGCAACAAATTCAGGATGCTATCAGCGAGGCAGGATTTAAGGCGCGACCGAAGGATCAAGGAAAATCCCGCACTCCGCATTCCGCACTCCGCATTTCAGAATGGCTGCCTACCGCGCTCTCTGGAATCCTCGCGGCGGCGGGCTTCCTTGTTCAGTTGATATGGAGCGAACAGACAGCGGTGTTTTTCTATCTGCCGGCGATCATCGCCGGCGGATTCCCGATGTTCCAAAAGGCACTGGCTGCGGTTCGGCATTTCAGACTTGAGTTGAACGCGCTTATGTCCATCGCAGTTGTCGGCGCAGTAGCAATCGGGGAGTGGAGCGAGGGAGCAACAGTTGTCTTTCTTTTTTCGCTCGCAGGTTTACTTGAGACATGGAGCGTTGAGCGCGCACGCAGAGCGGTTCGCACACTCATGGAACTCGCGCCGCAGGAAGCGCTGGTGCGCCGCAACAGCGTGGAAATGCTCCTGCCGGTTGATCAGGTTTGCGTCGGCGAGACCGTGATAATCAGACCCTCCCAGCGCATCCCGCTTGACGGCGCCGTGGTGGGCGGTTCTTCCTCTGTAAATCAAGCGCCCATCACTGGCGAGGCTATGCCGGTGCAGAAACGAATCGGTGATGAAGTATTTGCGGGCAGCATCAACACCGATGGTGTGCTTGAGATAAAGACAAAGAGCCTTGCGAGTGATTCCACAATTGCCCGCATCATCCATCTTGTTGAAGAGGCGCAGGCGCAGAAGGCGCCTTCGCAGGCGTTCATTGAGCGGTTCGCAAGGTATTATACGCCGGGCGTGATCGTCTGCGCAGTTCTGATCACGGCGGCGCCGACATTGCTTTTCGGCGGCGACTTCACTCTGTGGTTTTACCGCGCGCTGGTCATGCTTGTAATCGCATGCCCTTGCGCCCTTGTGATCTCAACCCCTGTTTCAGTTGTGTGCGGACTCACGAGCGCGGCTCGGCTCGGAGTGCTTATCAAGGGCGGCATACATCTTGAAAACGCCGGTGCACTGCGCGTGATTGCATTTGACAAGACAGGCACACTCACGATTGGAAAACCGCAGGTAACAGAGATAATACCGATAAACCACTCGGATGAACGGGAGATCATCGCAATAGCGGCGGCAGTGGAGACGCGCTCCGAGCATCCCCTTGCGCAGGCAATCCTTGAAAAAGCACGCAAAATGGGCTTGCAGGTTCAGCCTGCCGAAAATTTCAGGGCAGTGCCAGGCAAAGGCGCAATAGCAACCATCAACGGCAAAAAATACCTCGTCGGAAGCCATACCCTGTGCGAGGAAACCGGCACATGCAGTCCCGAACTCCATCACAAAATCGCTGAAATTGAAAGTTCCGATAAAACAGTTGTAACAGTGGGGTCTGAGAACGAACTCATCGGGCTGATAACCATCTCTGATGCCCTGCGCGATGGTGCAAAGACGGTGATAAAAAAACTCCACGCGCTCGGCATTCAGCGGATCGTAATGTTGACCGGCGACACGCCGGGCACGGCATCGCTCGCGGCTCAAGAACTGGGAATTGATGAATTTCAAGCAAGTTTGATGCCGGAGGACAAACTCACCGCCGTCTCAGAACTTCTCAAAAAATACAACCGCGTCGGGATGGTCGGCGACGGCGTGAACGATGCGCCTGCGCTTGCACGAGCGACACTGGGCATCGCTATGGGCGCAGCAGGCACCGATGCCGCGCTTGAAACCGCCGACATCGCCCTCATGGCTGACGACCTCTCACGCCTCCCCGCAACGATCCGCCTCAGCCGCTCAACAGTTTCGGTGATTAAACAAAACATCGCTTTCGCACTTTTTATCAAGGTGCTGTTCCTCACATTAGCCGCCGCAGGCTGGGCAACACTATGGATGGCGGTCTTCGCAGACATGGGCGCATCCATGATCGTCATCTTCAACGGACTCAGGTTGCTGAAAGGAAAATATTCCTAACACTGATTTCAGTGCGATCAGCGTATTCAGCGTCTAAAATGGACTTTTTATGCTTTAATCAAAGTTGAAAAACCTGCAAAATCAGGATAAACTATGAAATTATAAGAACACTCCGAAGGAGAAATAAATGGAAGCAAAATTGAAGATGATTTATTGGAAAGGCGAAAAATTCTGGGTGGGCAAACTTCTTGAGCGTCCTGAAATTATGACGCAAGGCGAAACTCTGAAAGAACTTGAGGAAAATATGAAGGAAGCATACATCCTTATGACAATGGAAGATGTTCCAGATGTTATACTATAATATAGACGAAAATGAATTATACAAAACAGAAGATTGCAGTTCGGGTTGAGGTATTCCGTGAAGGCTCGGTATATACAGCACTATGCCCAGACCTTGATCTTTCAAGTTTCGGGGAGACCGCTGAGGATGCAAAAAATTCTTTTCGCGAAGCACTTGAGGCATTCGTAGAGGAATGTGAAGCAATGGGGACACTGGAAGAGGTGTTGGAAGAGGCGGGTTTTGTCCGAAACGAATCGGGGTGGCTGCCTCGCCAGCCTATCTCGGCTGAATTAGTTACGGTCGGCTGACCACAGCGTGTCATCACTCAAAATTTCCCCCATTCCATACCGTAAGTTAGTCAAAGTTTTTGAACTGGATGGTTTTACTGTGAAAAGACAAAAAGGAGACCATTTGATACTTATCTAAATTGAGCGATTCTATCTATGATATTGCTTCATCTAATGAGTGATTAATTTGGAGTGCGACAATTCATTGTCGCTTTCATTTACGGCGATATATCGCCGTATGACAAAGCGGTGAAATATCACCGCACTCCAAATTATTCATCGTAAAAATCGCTCAATTTAGGAATGAAATATGTGCCACCCCCAAACTCGTTTGGGGGTGCTTCCACTGAAAAGAACGACGAACCTTATTGTAAAGTCTTGTCGGTTACACTACACTAGAAATGAGAATTAATTATGATCGGAATCGGACAAACTATAAAAACAGTTTAGATAAAAATATTTCACGCCCGCCATCTTCTTTAATATTTTTTAAGGATATATAGAAAGTCTAAAGAAACATAATGAACCAATCCTACCATCAATACAGCCTGTGATTCCGATCTAAAAAAATTTTACCACCAAGGACACCAAGAGCGCCAAGAAAAATTAAAAATCAGGAATTCAAAATTCAAAATTGTTCCTCCGCGTTCTCTGCGCACTCCGCGGTTAATCCCTTAATCAGTAGCAGTTTTTTCTCCTCTGTGTTAAAATTATGCGAAATTTGTAAAAAAGTAGTTTCGTGTCCTTTCGTGGGAGAAAAACACTGCCGTGAAGATAGAAATCACGCCTAAATTTCAGGAATTTTCAAGCCTTGCCAAAAAGGGCAACATCGTGATCGTTTCCACCGAGATGTTTGCCGACCTTCTTACGCCGGTA
>JBFMBQ010000172.1:0-7685 GCA_040755115.1 bacterium | reverse complement strand
AATTCTGTATATCCCGAACATCAAACCAGAAGATATTGAAATCAACGCAACGGTGGATTGAACATAATTAATAGCGACGCAGATTAACGCGGATTTTCACTGATTATTAAAATACATAGACATAAATATGTAGGGGCGACTGGATGGTCGCCCTTATTTTCATCTGTTGCATTTCAAATTGAATTTTGTATTAATCAGCGTAAATCCGCGTTACAAAGACATTTAATCGCAAAAGATATTATCGGTATTATGTTTTAGGAATGACGCCTGAAAATGCAATGAAGTCTATCGTAAAATGGGCAAGCATGAGGGCGGGCGTAGAGCGAGTGCGGAGATAAAAAATCATGAAGACGGCGCCGATAACGGTCGCGTTGATGATCGCATGGAAACCGCCGCTCCAGTGGATAAGACCGAAGGCGATTGAAGAAACCGCTATGATAGCCGCCGCGCTCTGCGTTTGCCGGCGCAACACCATGTGCATCATCCCGCGGAAAACAAGTTCTTCCATAACCCCGACAAGCAAGAGTCCGAATGTGAGATCAATGTTGTTCCACACCGGGCTGGTGATGTCAGGCATGCCGCCGATGGCGGTGCCGCCGAATATTTGTTTGAGAAACGGCAGCAGGTTCTGATCTATAACAGTGCCGATGAATGTCATCGCAGCGAAAACAGCAATGAACGAGCCAGCGCGCTGAACCGTGAGACCGAAATCGGCTGGCGCTGCAAACTTCCTCCGCATCAGCCACACAATAACAAGAAGTGGAAACAGTTTGACGCTTGTGTAATCAATAAACAACCATAGACGCCAGTCCTTGACGAAAATGCTTGAAAAATCGTTGAGATAAAACGGCGCTGCAACAACGAGAAATGCGATCCATTGCGCACTCGCACGACTTGATGCCCGATTAAGTTCATTACTTCTCGCGCTATTTACCATTGTTTCTTCGGATGAAGTTATCAGAACCACGAAACGACCCGTATCAATCACTAAAAATTTCAAAATAAACCCTAAAGTTGCAAAAAATCACGCAAAGAACACAAAGAAACGCAAAGTGCGCATAGGGGAAAAATGGCAAAAATAATGATAGATAAGAAGAATTTCTGGATTTCACTTTTAGTGAATTCCTGTAGGGGCGCACGGCCATGCGCCCCTACATCTTTGCGTTCTCTGCGCATTCTTTGCGCACTTTGCGTGAGATCTTTTAAGTTTTTTGCAATATTGATGTGAAGTTTTGACATAGTCTTCTTCAGAAATTTTGATATTCTTTAACTCTAAAATGAAATTTTTAATGAAATTAAAGGCTGGTCTTGTATAGATTTTTCTCGGTTCCTCTAAAAATATTTTTTTTATTTCTTCTTTGGAATATATCTTAAAGAGCAGATTTATATCTTCAAGTTCACCATACATCAATATCTGGTGAACGATATAATTCTTATCTTTTTCAAAATCAAGTTGCTCTGCATCACAAGACCACAGATAAGGCTGCCATTTTTTCAGGATTTTTTTATTCTTCATAATTAAATTGGCAGGATTAACAGGGTTAAGAGCACTGAGATTTCTGTGAAATCGGGAATCAGTTATGCGGCAAACATCGTGTTCTTACGCGTGAAGGTCTCATGCCATTACAATTTCAACGCGAGTGGAATAACCAAGTGTTTTGAGCAACTGCTCGCAGTCGTCCCATGTCAAGCCAAAAGCACGAACATCAGCCAGTCCTATTCGTGCTACTACATCGCGAATATCATCATGGTCTCTCTCATCAAATTCGCCTTCCATCATGGCTGATTCCGCCCAGTCAACCAACGCCTCAAGCGGAATCTCATGGTGCAAATATGCCCTGATTTTCTCAACTACAACTTCTCGCGTGATCATAATCTACTATCCTTTATTTCTATATGACCCTCATCTTTAGGATATTTTAAATGAATCTCTATCAACTTTCCATGATTGTCATAAATCTCCTGATAAAAACGAATTGTTTTTTCTTCTGAATCAACTTCTTTTATATAACGAGCACTCTGACCACGATGCCCCTTTACATCATACCAGTATCGCCTTCCACCATCAGGCAAGTTTTCCCATTTGCCGAATTTTTTCTCATTTTGCCTGCGAGTATTCATCCATGTTTAATATTAATATGATTTTTGTAACCTTTCACTCATACCGATCAACTCTCTCCCGCAATATTTGCTTAAAATCCTCCCGCCGAACTCTGCCAATGTCACCTTTGACACGGCAGCGAACGGCGATTTGTCCATCCTCAATTTCCTTGTCACCGACGATGATCATATAGGGGATTTTCATTAGTTGTGCATTCCTGATTTTCGCACCGACCGTGTCGCTGCGGGTATCGGTGTAGCCACGGTAGCCTTCCGATTTCAACCAGTTTTCAATTTCTGATGCAGCGTTTATATGACGGTCGGCGACGGGTATCACCACGAACTGCTCCGGTGCAATCCACAGCGGGAATGCCCCGACGAAATGCTCTATCAGAACACCGAAAAATCGCTCAAATGAACCGAAAATCGCACGATGTATCATAACTGGCGTATGGGCTGCGCCGTCGTCGCCGACATATTCCATCCCGAACCGCTCGGGCAGGTTGAAATCCACCTGTATCGTCGGTCCCTGCCATTCCCTGCCGATGGCGTCGCGCAGTTTCACATCAATTTTAGGTCCATAGAAAACGCCCTCGCCCGGGTCTATCGTGTAAGGCAAATTTCGTGCCTCAAGCGCACCCTTGAGCGCGGCGGTGGCTGCTTCCCAGTTCTCGTCGCTGCCGACGGATTTCTCAGGTCGTGTGCTCAAACGAAGTTCATACTTGAAACCGAATTTGCCGAGTATGAATTCCACCATCTCAAGCACATTCAGCATTTCATCAAGCAACTGGTCGCGTCGGCAGAAGATATGGGCATCGTCCTGCGTGAAACCGCGCACGCGCAGCATGCCGTGAAGGACGCCTGATTTTTCGTGCCGATACACCGTGCCGAGTTCGGCGTAGCGAATCGGCAAATCCCGATAACTCCGCGTGCGTGTCTTGTAGATAAGGATGTGTCCAGGGCAGTTCATCGGCTTCACGCCGTATTCGTCTTCCTCAATTTGTGTGAAATACATCGGATATTCCATCTGATAATGCCCTGAGGTTTTCCAGAGATCGACTTTCACGAGGTGCGGCGTGTAGATAAGTTGGTAACCTTTGCGCTGGTGCAGGTCCTTCCAGAAGTTTTCAAGTATGTTGCGGATGATTGCGCCACGCGGATGCCAGTAGATAAGCCCTGGACCTGCCTCCTTGTGATGGATGCTGAAAAGGTCAAGTTCCTGTCCAAGCCGGCGGTGGTCGCGCCGCTCGGCTTCCTCAAGCCTTTTCAGGTATGCCTCAAGCGATTCCTTATCAAAGAACGCCGTCCCATAGATGCGCTGGAGCATCGGGTTTCGCTCGTCGCCCCGCCAATATGCACCCGCAACTTTCAGCAGTTTGAACGCCTTGATCTTCCCTGTGTGCTCAACATGCGGACCTGCGCACATATCAACGAAATCGCCGTGCCGATAGAAGGAGATAGTTTCGTCCTTGTGGTCTTCCAATAATTCAAGTTTCAGATTTTCCTGATGCCCTTCAATGATTTTCTTCGCTTCATCATAAGTGGTTTCAAAACGCTCAAAACGCATTTTTGCCTTGATAGCGGTCTTCATTTCATTTTCAATTTTTGCGAGATCATCCGATGTAAATGGCTTATCCGTGAGAAAATCATAGTAAAATCCGTCTTCAATGGACGGACCGATGCCGAGTTTGACATTCGGGAAAAGTTTTTTTACCGCCTGCGCCATCACATGAGATGCGCTGTGGCGGAGTGCGTGAAGTTCATCCTGTGCGTTCATTATTCATCACCAATAGAGTTATTTGACACAGTAAATTATTATGCCACAAAAACACCAAAGCACAAAATAATTACCCGCCGCCGCGGGGCGCACGCGTCCGCAGAGCGAAAACGAGGTCATCTCCGGGGATAGAGCAGGCTGTTCTTGAATGCGTAGAGTTGATTGATCTGGTTCGTGCCTTCATAGATCTGTGTAAGTTTTGCGTCACGATACATTTTTTCTATTCCGTATTCTTCAACGGGACCGTCAGCGCCGATGATGTCCATCGCTTTGGAGGTGATCTCCACGGCGAGGTCGGAGGCAATCCATTTCGCCATTGAACTGTATGTTGCGATCAAGGATATGTCTTCGGCGCGGATGTTCCGCTCCGCGAGGTTCCGCACGAGACGGTACATGCGTCGGGAAGTGAAGAGACGCCGCGCCACACCGGAATTCATGAGAAGGTCCGGCGCGAGGTTGAGCAGTTTCATCAGCGGATGCTCCAGCAGTTTCGGCAGTCCCATCAGGTCGCAGAACATTGTCGCGTCAAAATACAACTGCCGTGCGATCTGGATTTTCGCCATGAGGTCTGTCAGCATCACCTGGCACCATTGATACTCAAAAAGATATTTCCCGTTCACCTTTGTCGCGTTCAGATATTCAAGCAGCCGTTCAAAGGCGCCGCGCGCAATCCCTGTGGCGATCGCGCCCACAGGCCCCCGCGAGGCACCGAGCACAATGGCGATGAGCCGCTCCCCCTCACCCTCGTCCCCGACGCGGTCCTCCTCTGGCACGAAAACATCCTCAAAGATCAACTCGGCTGCCGGGCACGCCCGCTGCCCCATTTTCTTTTCCACGCGTCCGACCGAAAACCCCTTGGCGTCGTTCGGGACGACGAACGACAGCGCCGTCTCAAGCGGGTTCTTTCTGTCAAGCACGCCGCCCACCCATATATATCTCGCCACGCTCCCATTGGAAATGAAAACTTTCCGCCCGTTCAGCACATAACCGCCGTCCACCTTTCGGGCGTGTGTGGAGAGTCTTGCCGTTTTCAGTTCGTCCCTGTCCTCTACATCGCTCCCGGCTTCTGGTTCGGTGATAGCGAGAGCGAACAGCGCTGGCTCACCCTGTTTTTCCTTGAGCGCGACCGGCTGCATATATCGCGCGTAGTGCCGGATGTCTGGCGACATGAGCAGTGGACACAAGCCCAGCGCATGGGCACCGAAGATGTTCGCCACACCCGCACAATGGCTGCTCAACTCTTCCATCAACACGGCGAAATGCGTCGTTAAGAATCCCTTCCCCCCAAATGGTTTCGGGATTATGTAACTGAGAAACCTGTATTCCATTCCCTTTCGGACAAGGTCCCAGTTGAAGTATCCGGCATCCTCGCCGATTTTCCTGTCAAGGGCGAGCGCAACGGGGCGGACATGTTTCTCCCCAAACTCGCGCGCATCCTTCTGCACCTCTGCCAGTTCAGCGACGAATCCGGGACGGCATTTCTCAAGTGCTGCAAGCCTTGGATAGGCTTCTTTCAGGTTCCGCAAGCGGTAGATCAGCCCTTCAGGCGCAAGTATCTGTTTCGCCATTATGTTACCTGCTTCCCCTTTATTCCAGACGGCTGGGACCGTATAGAATGGATTGAAATTCAGGAATATATTGATAAAGCATCGGCCGCCGCCACAGCAGCGCCCGCTTCAGTTCTTTCGCCATCTCGTGTTTTTCGCCCAGTTCAATGCGCATCGTTTTAGGATTGAAAGTCTGCCCGAATTTTTTCGCATACAGCAGAACATCCGCATGCTGGGCGCAATCGTCTTTAACGGGGTAGGTAACATAGCGGTATACCTTTGACGCTCCAGCGGGAATCTTTTTCGCGAACACCCGCAGAATGAATTCCCCGTTCTCCGCGAGCGTAACGACCGTTTCCCCGTCTTTTTCCTCAAAATCTATTGACGAAAGGAACTTCGGATAGTTGTATACGATAACGCCGCCGTCAAGGGCGATCTTCGTTGTTACCGGCAGACGGTGTATGTATACATTGAACTCGTTTCTCCGCAAGCCCGAAATCAACGCGGCGGACGGGATGGGACAGTGGGAGCGGTAAGTCATCGGGATTGAGATTGAGATTTCGTTGTAGGGCTGGATGTCCGTGTCCCGGTATTGAAAGCATGTGATAGCGATTGCCCCTATTCCGGGGCACACGGATGAGGGAAAATATGTCTTCTTCGGCATGAAGCGCTTCAGGACGGACATTCTGGCGAAGAAGATGCCGGTGATGGCGGTGGCGTCATAATAGAAAACCGGCACTTTTGCCGGCTCGCCGCCGAAAAGCCCGTCCACCTGGAAAACATTCTTGAAGAAACTCATGTCTCTTTCCATAACAACCTCCCTACCTCAGTTTTTCTATCTCTCCGCGCACTGCCTCCGCGCGGCGGGCACGCATCCGCAGCAGAGCGGAGAATGTCTTCGCGTCGCGCAGAATCTTTTCTATTCGGTAATCCTTCATGTATCCATAACCTCCGAGGATCTGAACTGCGTTGAGACAGGTTTTTTCCGCTGCCTCCGCTGCGAATGCGGATGCGAGAAAGCCGGCATCCGTCCCATAAGCGAACGCACGCGCCGCACTGCACGCCATATCCATATCCGAGAGGAGCATTCTTACAACATCATGGTCGCAGATCATTTTTCCGCCCTGGTACCGCTCCAACGCATACTTCATCGCCGTCTCGCGCGCCTCCGCAGCCATCCCGATCGCAACGGCGGCAAGCACAGAGTCAACGGCACGGTGGTAATCAAGCAAACGCCCTCTTTCCGTGAAGCGCACGATCATGTTCGCGGACGGGATTTCCACATCGTTGAATGTAACATTGTTCACAGGGCAAATCCGCAATCCCATCCTCGGCGCCTCCGGAAGTACAACTACTCCCTTCGCACCCCGTGGAACTACAACCCACAAGTAAGCGCCATCCTTCAAGTCTCTCGCGAGAACGGTGAAGCAGTCCGCCGCCGCTGCGCCTATCACTTTGGTCTTCCCACCGTTGATCGCGTATGTCCCGTTTGACGCGGCGGCTGTGGTTTCAACCTGCTCCGGGACAAATTCCACTGCCTCTTCCCACACGGCTGGCACGAATAACGCCGGGGCGCCCTCGCGCTCTGCTGCTGTGATGTGCGACAGAAGTGCGAGCGCGTCCGCGCCCTCAGCGGTAACAATGGGCGAGATGCCCGCGAAGTGCGCTGTTAGAAGCGCCCCAATCCCAGCGCACGCACGGGAAATCTCCTCTA
Source organism: bacterium (assembly GCA_040755115.1). GTDB lineage: Bacteria > UBP15 > UBA6099 > UBA6099 > JBFMBQ01 > JBFMBQ01. Next base: position 547 of record JBFMBQ010000172.1, on the reverse strand, counting down.
TGAAAACACGATACTCCGCCGCGCCCAGACCTGCACCGCCCACTTCTTCAGGGACCGAGAAACCGAACAGTCCCGCAGCCGCGGCTTCCTTGAGGATTTCACCGAGAACGCCCGTGGCAGCGGCATCGCTCGCCTCCCATCTCGGCATGAGCGTCTTCTGTGAAAAATCTCTCCCGAGTTTCCTCATCTGGTCTTCCATGCCGCCACCATCTCCCTGAACGCCTCTCCGGGCGTGCGCCGCGGCGTCCAGCCGAGGTCGCGTTTCGCTTTCTCGCAATTCAATTCAAACGGGTGCCTCATCAACACCGCCCAGTGCGATGACACGGGCATCGCGCCAAGCAGGTAGCCTGTGTCCGAAACAAATCTCATCACCGGATACGGCAGACCGACCACGGGCTTTCCGAGCGTCGCGCCGAGTTCCTTGAATGGCAGATTGCCCGCTGCCACATTGAACGCCCCATGGGCATTCTTCTTCAATGCCAGATGGAATGCCCTGCCGGCATCGTCCTCGTGCACGAGCGGCAGCCCTACCCTGTTAGACGACGGG
>JBFMBQ010000171.1:0-4960 GCA_040755115.1 bacterium | reverse complement strand
GAAGGCGATTAATTAAAATTAAAAATTCACAATATATCCTCATCAATAAGAAGATCACCATCGTTGTCCATTCCGTCGGGAATTTCTTCATCGGTCTGCTTATCGCCGTCGTTGTTCTTGTTATCGCCCGGCATCGGGCACAGGGCGGGTTTTGAAATCCTGTAGCAGTTTAACTCATTTAGAGACGGAAACGAGTCAGGCTTCGTCGGATTGGTATTCGCAGAGATTTCGGCGAGGTCGGCGATGCCGTCGCCGTCGGAATCGGCGGGCGGCTCAGGCAGGAGCGAGCGAGGGGTTGCGGTGAGAGGCGGGGCTGGGACAGCGGTTGATTTAAGCGGATCAGTCCCCAAGTCGCGTTCCATCGCATCGCAAACTCCATCGCCGTCGGAATCCGCGCTGCCGAGTTGTTCAATCCCGATGTCGGGCAGCGCCGTGAACAGGAATAAATCACGCACCGCCCAGAACAGTTTTTTGCGGTCGCCTTCAGGCATGGAAGGGAATCTTGTGTTCATAACTCCCATCCATACCTTGAAAGTATCAGTGGTTCGCCTCTGAAATTCAGACCAGTTGTTCTCCAGATAATCCTGCGATGCGGTCGGATTATTCAGGACGAGGCGAAAATCGCGCGCCGCCTCAAGAATTTTTTTCTCCATCTCAACCATTGAGTCCATATTATCAAATATGTAAGTAAGAAGGATGTAGTTTCTGATATTTCTCCATAGTGTATAATTCTTGCCGATGGACTGCCGCACATCTTTTTGTTTGACAGCCTGTGTCATGTCTTCCCAGTCTGATGCTACAGCGTTTGAAATGAAAGTTCTTGTAGATGCCGGGACATTCAAAAGATTGTAAATAGCGCGCAGTGGAGCCGCTGCGTTCGGTTCTTCTTTTTCTGCGGACACAACCGCCGTGCCGTTCAATATTTGTGCGCGCTTCCAGGCAGCATATTCTACTTCATACCTCTCAAACAATGTTTCAAGGGCATCTGCGATTTCATTCCTTGTTGCCTTCGGTGTTTTTAATTCAGGACAGCCTTCAATATCGGTTTCAGCGTGCAGGCAGGTGATGATGCGACCTTTGCGCGCATTGAATGCACGCTCAAGGACAGCGATTTTTGGATAACTCCGCACCGGCAGCGTAATTTTTTCCAGCGCATCTCTTTCCGCTTCCTCAATCGCCTCGTATCGCCCGGATAGTTGCTCTTTATCGGGACGCCTACCACCGTAAGATGTCTTCTCAATTGTAAGTTGATATTCCATCAGGAGATTCCGCAGTGTGTCTGTGATTGTGTTAAGTGTGGCATCAGTGGGCGGCTTGTCGGCGCCGGTGAGCGCCTTTGAATAAACCTTATGTGCATCCTTAAAGAGCGCGGCGAGGTCGGCTGTGAGTGCGGCTGTGGCAGCGGCGGTGTCGGTTGCTTGCAGCCACTCAGATGCAACAATTGATTTTATAAACAGTGTGTCAACTTTTACGGGGCTTACATCGGCAGGCGCAGAAAAGCCGGTAGTTATGATTTCCTGAAATATGCGTGCCTCCATATCCGTTTCAGGGCTGATGAGAACATCGGTTGTGCCGTCTGGGTCTGTCTGCACAGCGGGGACAATGGCGGAGAGTATCGGTGAAGAGTCTGGTTTTTCAAGGCGCACGATAAGGTTCGGCACATTTGTTGGCGCATTTTCAATCGTGAACCCGCCTGCGGTGTCAATCACAGATGCAGCCACGCCTTCAACCGGCTTCACGGTCTTGCCGCTCGCATCAATTTCATACAGGCGCACAACTGCGCCTTCAAGGAGAGCGGATAGTGTTTCAAGAGCGCCAGTAGAAAACTGTAGGGCGCGGTCTCCTGCCTGCGCCTCCTCCGTGGCGAATGCAGCGGTGGCATAGGTGTCTGTAGCGAATGTATCAGTAGCATAAGTTCCAGTGGCGGGTTGTATATCAAGGAACACCCAGCCTGAAATCTTACCTGCCTTTTTGCCCTCACCTTTTTTTTCACCCCCGCCGCAGCCGAGGATAAGTAAAATGAAGACGAATATGGAAATCAAAAAAATGGTTCTACAGTTAGATTTGCCTCTTCCCATTTGCTGCCTCCCTAACTGATTTTTGAAACCATGATTTAATACTATAAGAATTTATTTTGTTATTCAATAATTTCAATAGTTGTAAATCCTGTTCATCCTGTCAATCCGTATTATATTACGGAGTCAGCCACTCGCCGATCTCTTTGTATTGCTTCCTGATCTTGTTTAATTCATCCTTCTCGCGTTCGTATTCTCCCTTCTTCTGCACAAGCCAGTGGAAGTGTTCTACTGCATATTCACGGGATGTAAGAATTGATCTGTTGCCTTCGGCAGGTGTAAGGTGAATATTGTTGTTCACGAGTGAAGGTTGCATCAGGTTGCCGCAGCAGGCGCATTGTAATTTTCTCTCCGGCGCTATTCGGAAAGTATTTGAAAAACAGAAAGGACATTCATCTGAATTTGTCTGCTTTTTATAGTCTTCATCAAGAAGCGCCATGCCTAACCGCTGTGCCTGTTTCAGGGTTTCGGCGTCCTTGAAAATCTCGCCCGGTGCTGCGCCTATGACGGTTGCCGTGTCTTTCACCTTGAGTCCGAGCGTCCGCGCCCCGCTGTTCACCGCCGCCTCCGTGTAGCCTTCCATCCCGCGCACGCCGGCAGCCACAACCACCACGCATGGCTTGCCGCGTATCTCGTTCATCACTTTCATGAATTCAAAACTGCGGTCAACGACCATCTTGAAGATTGCAGCCGGACCGAAGCAGTAAACAGGTATGGCAACTATCACGCCGTCTGCCTTGCGTATTGATTCCAGCACAAACTGCAAATCGTCTTTGATTTTACAATACACATCGGGATACAGGCAGGCATAACACGCCTTGCAGGGCTGGATGTTTAATTTGGTCAATCTGATGAGCGATAGGCATGCATCTTCAGGGATATGCCTGAAAATCTCCTTCGCCATCATCTCGCAGTTGCCGAGTTTGCGATACGAACCGATAAGAGCGAGCACTTTTTTCATTGATGTTGTTCTCCGGAAATAATTTTTTTTGGCACCGATTTCACTAATTTCACGGATTATTGGCAAATGTAAAAACACACTACTTCAGTTACAAATAATGAACAATATACTAAAATATACTACATTATTACTGAAGGAGACTCAATATGGCATACAGGCAGGCGCGCTCAAAAATGCTTTTCGCAGAGGCGGTGAAGCACATCCCCGGGGGCGTGGACAGCCCTGTGCGCGCATTCGGCGCGGTCGGCGGCGCCTGCCCGTTCATCGTCCGCGGCAAAGGCTCACGGATATGGGATGAAGACGGAAATGAATATATTGACACCGTTTGTTCATGGGGACCGCTCATCCACGGGCATGCGCCGTCAGAAGTGGTTGCTGCAATAAAGAAAGCGGCGGAATTGGGCACGAGTTTCGGCGCATCCACTCGCGCAGAAGTTGAACTTGCAAAACTTATCAAAAAGGCATTCCGATCAATTGACCTGATCAGGTTCGTCAATTCGGGCACGGAGGCAACGATGAGCGCGCTTCGGCTGGCGCGCGGTTACACAGGCAGAGATAAAATCGTGAAATTCATCGGATGCTATCATGGACACGCCGATGGACTGCTGGTCAAGGCAGGCAGCGGCGCACTCACATTGGGCGTGCCGAGCAGTCCTGGTGTTCCCGCTGCTTATGCGCGACAGACGCTGCTTGCGCAATACAACGATTTAGACTCTGTTAAAAGAATCTTCAAAAAACATAAGGGAGAAATTGCTGCGGTAATTGTTGAACCTGTTGCGGGCAATATGGGCGTGATTCCACCTGCTGATGGATTTTTGGAAGGACTTCGCAAATTGACCAAAAGGTATGGAGCGATTCTTATATTTGATGAAATAATTACCGGCTTCCGCGTCGCGCTCGGCGGTGCGCAGGAACTTTACAAGATTAAACCTGATCTGACATGTCTCGGGAAGATCATCGGCGGCGGTCTGCCTGTCGGAGCGTATGGTGGGAGAAAAGATATAATGGAGAAAATTTCGCCGCTCGGCGGTGTGTATCAGGCGGGGACGCTGTCCGGCAACCCGCTTGCTATGGCAGCGGGACTGGCGACGCTGAAAATGCTGTTCCGAAAAGGAATTTACAAAGAATTGAATGAAAAGAGCACAGCATTGGAAAAGGGGATAAGAGAGGCGGCACAATCTGCGGGACAGAGTTTGCGCATAAATCGTGTCGGCTCAATGCAGACATGGTTTTTCACGGATAAAGAAGTGAGCGATTACAAGAGTGCCACGGCGAGCGATACGAAAAAGTTCGCAAAATTCTTCAATGCAATGCTGCGCCGCGGAGTGTATCTGCCGCCGTCGCAGTTTGAGGCGATATTTGTTTCAACGGCGCATACGAAAAAGGATATTGATTTTATAGTTAGCGCGGAGAAAGAAGCGTTTGATGAAATTAAAAATTAAACCACAGATTAACACAGATGGACACAGATTAAAAGATGAAAACCAATCATAGAATAATCATAGGTGATTCAAGATGTATGAAAGAAGTTGCAGATGAATCAATTCATCTTGTTATTACTTCCCCACCATACTGGCAGTTGAAGGATTACGGGAATGGGAAACAGATAGGTTTTAATGATACTTATGAGGAATACATAAACAATCTTAATCTGGTCTGGAATGAATGCCACAGGGTTTTGCATAAAGGCTGCCGATTATGTATCAACATCGGCGACCAATTCGCCCGTTCGGTTTATTACGGCAGATATAAAGTTATTCCAATAAGGACAGAAATAATAAAATTTTGCGAGACTGCTGGCTTTGATTATATGGGAGCGATTATATGGCAAAAAGTTACCACCTGTCATACAACTGGTGGCGCTACGATAATGGGGTCTTTTCCTTATCCAAGAAATGGAATACTGAAATTGGATTATGAATTT
>JBFMBQ010000170.1:0-6100 GCA_040755115.1 bacterium | reverse complement strand
GGAGGATAGCGTTGGGTCCGGTTTCATAGGTTATCCCATCCTTTTCTACCGTCCGAATAAGCCCTCTCTTCATAAGATGCTTAACGCTGTCTGCCGGACAGCCGCACAAGATAAAAAGATTTGCTTCGGGTATTCCGACCCAGTTTATCCCAGTTGCGACCTTGATTTTTTCCATGATTGCGCCTTTGGTTTGTAGATATGGTTTTTATTATAATACCAAATTTCATTGATTATATTGCAATTTGAATTTCTGCGCAAAATTGCAATAAATTTGTTAAACACGGAGACGCGGAGAACGCAGAGACTTCACGCGCCCCGCTGTAAACATCTGCATTTCATCGTAACAGTCCTGATCTTGACTTTGGCAATCGTTCATCTGCCTGCCCCGGCTGTGTTGAGGTCATGACCGCGCAGCGCAAACCAGAGGGTTCCGGCAGCGCCGAATGCTAATGCTGTTAGAAGATTCACAGTCGGGCTTATTTCCCAGAGAAGAGCGCCGCCGAATGCGGCAACGGAGACGATCATATCGCGGAGCAGGTAGTATAATCCGAAGGCCCCAGCCTTGTGTTCTTCCGGCACGAGGTCCATTATGAGCGCCTTGCGGGTCGGCTCTCCAAATTCCTTAAGTCCGCGCAGGACGAATGCGGCTGCCAGCCACGGGAAGGAACGGCTGTAAAGTAGTGCAAGGGGAAAGAGCGTAAAAAAGACAAATGTTGCGACGACGAATGGTTTTTTTTTCGCACGGTCAGCGAAATACGCCACGGGGATGTAAATCACAACCGCAGTTGCCATCTCTATCGTTGTGAGAATACCGAAGGCGGGCGCGGAAACAGGATGAGGTATTGTCTTCATGCACCACACGACCACGAACGCATAAGGGATCTGTTCGCAGAATCGGACGAGGATGTCAGCCACGAGAAGCGAGCGGAGATCGTGCCCCATCATGCGCCACAGGGCTGATGCACCGATGCTACTGCCGCGGGCAGTCTTTTTTCTTTGCGGGTCCGGTTCTATAAGCGCCTGCTGCATCACCATCGCCGCGAGTGCCATTGCTATTGCGCAGCAGAAGGCGAGACGGATGCCGGTTCTTTCACCCCACATGGCTATGAAAACGCCTCCGAGCACAGGTCCCAGCGCCATCGGCACACGCCTCACCAGCGAGTGCATTGTAACGCCCATCGTTCGCCTGTCTTTCGGAAAAATCCGGTATATCAGCCCCATAGTCGCTGGCAGCGATATAGCGCTCCACGATATGAAGAAAATCGCGCCGAAAAGCACCGCTTCCCACCTCGGCACAATCGCTACGATGGTAAATCCGAAAATAGCAATGCAGTTGAAGACGATGAGAGCCTTTTTCGTACCAAGTCGGTCAGAAAGAACCCCGCCAGGATATGAATAGAGCGCCGAGAGCAAGTTATCAAGTCCATTCAGCAAGCCTATTGATATGGCGCCTCCACCAAGCGCGATGAGATATATCGGCAGGAATCGCTCCGCCATTCTCTCCCCCATATCGCAGAGGATGACCATGAGAAGCAGTCCCACCATGCTTTTGTTCATCACGGCGAATGTCGCAGGCTTCTGAGATGCCGCCGGTTGTCGTTTACCTTGCGTGATCATCGTTGTTCCTTTCCATTCGCATCTCCATTATTTGATTCTAAAAATCTCGGAATCCACCTCGGCACTCTGCGGCAGTATTGCGTATAAGAATCTCCGAATTTCTTCGTCAGGACTGGTTCCTCGTAAAAAAACACAAACAAATTAAAGGCAGTCAGCACGAGGACAGAGTAGATAAAAAGCAAGGCAGATTCAAAAAATACAGACTCGCCGATTAAAATAAGAAATATGCCGACATACATTGGATTCCTGATGTATCTGTAGAGACCTCTGACAACGAGGGTCTTTGGCGGATCTACAGGTAACGGAGTACCTCTGCCAACAAACGCAAAACCCCACGCACACCATAGATATATAAGAATGCCCGCAGCAAGCGGCAACAACCCGAGCAGGCGGAAATTTCCGAACCTTACAGCAAACAAATTTAATCCCGATGAAAGCAATAAAAAGGGCACAACTACGGTAACCGTGCCCTGCACCACAATCGTAACAATCAGTGTCTTAAGAAATGGCATAAATAAAAAGTAGCCAGTAACCAGCAACCAGTAGCCAGGGATTGGGTAAGATGGTAGACGGTAGAAATAAGATGATTTTTATCATTTCCCGTCTTCCATCTCCCATCTCCCCCAACATGTTTTACAGTTTAATCAGCGTCATCAACATAAAAAAATCGTATTCAATCTATTAATCTTCCAATCTTCTTTTATATGCAAGTTTGTGGTATTTCTCAGCCGACGGCAGGGAAATTATTTTTTTCCACAAGGTTTCAGCACTTGCTTTGTCGCCGAGGCGCTCTTTCAGCCGCGCCAGACGATAGAGAAATTCAGGATGATCGGAGACAATTTCAAGCGCACTCTCAAGTATCGCCGCCGCCAGTTCGGTTTCGCCATCCCGATGACATCCGCCGGATAGTTGCAACAGTGAATCAATCGTCCGCGCCGATGTGCTGTGCCGCCGCAGCGCTTCGGTAAAACATTCCCACGCCTCCGCTGCCATCTTGTGCGCCATCAATACGCTGCCGATCAGCAGCATCGCAGGCGGTATGTTCTTATACGCAGCGAAATGCCGCCGATATATCATCCCCGCTTCTTCCGGTTTTTCATTCCTCAAAAATAAATCAATATGCATCGCGGCAGCAGGGAAATTCCACGCATTCACTTTCAGGGCTTCTGTCAACACAGCCTCTGCTTCATCAACTTTCCCCGTTTGCAAGAGATTCACAGCCAACCGCAGCCATAACGCAGGATAAAAAGGAAACTCCTTCACTGAACGCTCAAGTTCACGAACCGCCCGCTCCACATCGCCCTGTGCCGCGAGCAACTCCGAGAGCAGCATGGATACGGCGGGCGAACCGCCTCCAATCATCTGCGCCTTACTGCATAGTTTCAGCGCGACCGATGGATCGCTTGTCTTTAATGCGTTAGCGCCATAATATAAAGGCAGATAAAAATCGGGCAGCAGACGAGCCGCCGCCTTATATGATTTCGCCGCCTTCTGCAAATCACTGATGTGAAATTGTTCTACCATCCCGTTATACAGCGACTTCTCGCCGTCAGATAAATCCAGATAAATATGATTGCTGTCCGGCGATGTCTTCGCTCCCTGTAGTGTTTTGAGCCAGGTAAAAAAACTGTCAGGATTTGCCGAGGGGGTTTTCGCCAGACTCTTGTAAAATTCCGCCCTTGCCGCCGCATGGCTTCGCTCCAAGCGATGCTGCTGTATGTATCGCCTTGCGTTCCCGGCGACCGCAGTGCGCCGTGTCGGATTCTGCACAAGCATTTCAAGCACAGAAACAAGTCCTTCCGGGCTGCCGAAAAGGAAGCCTGTCTCGCCTTCTGCCACAGTGCGTGTGTAAGTCTCAAGGCGTGAACATACCGGCACAACACCGCGCGAGGCATACTCAATGAATTTCACATCCGAGCGGCACAGGTTGAAGGGGTCAGGGCGCAGGGGAGCGATGCCGATGTGGAGTGATTCAAGAAATTGAAAATAGTCATACAGGCTGCCGGGTGGGCGGCAGGTTTTGCGCTCATCTGGGAGCACTTCAAACAGGTTGAAAATTTCACGCGACCCCATAATGGCAAGATGTGTTTCCGGGCGCTCCGACATCCAGCGCGTGAGAGCAGGCGCAATTTCTTTCACATCTTCATAGTGCCCTGCTGAACCTGCCCAGCCGATAACAATCGGCTGCTCGCTTCGGGCAGGCATCGGCGGGACTTCCTCTATCTGGTTCGGGAAAAACCTGCACTGTTGATTGAATTCCGAGAAGTGCGTGGCGAGTTCCTGCGTGGGCGTCTGGATGGCATCGCAGCGTGAGATTAATGTCAGGAGGCATGCCTGATTTTCGGGATTATCATAGAAGTAGCGCGCCGGGTTCGTCTCCTGAAACTCAAAAAAATTATCGGAGACCTCAAAGACCGTTGCTTTCCCTGCGCGCCTGCGGTCTTCTATCACAGGGAGCAGGTCGGGGTCGCCGAGCATCTGTATTAAAAGGACATCAGCCTCCTGAAGGATGCGCCGTTTAAGGGGGCACAGGTTCATCAGACTGATGGTGAAGAAGTCAGGGATTTTCCCCAGCGCGCGGTCGGGCTGAAGCACACGGTAAGTGAAATCACCGGTATCAGCGGGCTGCGGCGGTGCGGTGTGCGCGACGAGCAAGGTGTCTGCCTCGGTTTTGTATCACAAGCATCCTGCTTGTGGTGATCAACCTGGAAGGTTGAGTTACTTTTTTGGATTTATTTTACGCTATCATAAATATCTTTGCCACAATATTGACTTTGGCGCAAAAAGTGCAAGGTGCAAAGTGCAAAGCCGATGAAGTGTGCAAAATAATAAGTCCGGCAATGCGATGGAACAAACTTGATTGACTTGTTCATCCTTCCAGATTAAACTTGATACAGACTAAATTTTTGGGAGACGATGATGAACAGCGTGGGCACACATGAAGCGAAAACACATTTATCAAGGCTTCTTGAGCGCGTTGAAAAAGGGGAACAATTCACCATAACAAGGCATGGCATTCCCGTTGCCCGGCTCGTTCCACCTGACAGGGCAGCGAAAATGGCGACAGCCGACGCCGTAGCGGAACTGAAAAGACTGCGGAAAAGATGCAATCTGAACGGGCTGTCTCTTCGGGCAATGATAGAGGAGGGAAGACGATTTTGAGTTTCGTTCTTGATTGTTCCGTCGCTATTGCCTGGTGTTTCAACGATGAGTCAAACTCCTATACAGATGCCGCTCTGGAGAAAACCGGCGCTGAGGGTGCGTTCGTTCCCTCTATATGGCCGCTGGAGATACAGAATGTGTTGCTTGTTGCCGAACGCCGGAGCCGTCTCGGGCAAGCCCAATCCGCGCGCTTTCTGGAGATTCTCGGGGCACTTCCTGTTTTTGTAGACCGGGAACATACGGAATGGCTGTCGCGAAGTCTGATGGACACCGCTCGCAAACTGAAACTGTCCGCCTACGACGCCACATATATAGAACTGGCGATGCGGCAAAGAGTACCGCTTGCGACTCTGGACAAAAGGCTTAGGAAAGCGGCACAGAAAGCGGGCGTACAGCTTTTTAAAAGTTGATCCCCATAAAAACAAAAAAGCCTCCCGAAATATAAGAGGCTTGTTCAAGTATTTCGTATGCGCCACCCCCAAACTGGTTGGGGGCGCCACAAGGCGCGGTACGGAGACAGCACCCTATAAGCGCCAACACAAGAAACTTTAAAAAGAATATCGAATAACGAACAAGGAATTTTGAATTATGAAGTTTTTCTTCCTTCAAGATCAGAATCTTTTATTTTTTCAACATTCTTCCGTTCCTTGTTCAATATTCAATATTCAATTAGGTTAACGCTTATAAGACCGCGCCCTACAGGATTATTTCCCGGAAGTAGCCTTCTTGATTGCGCGCTGGAGTTTTGTTATCTTCGCTTCAAGTTCCTCAAGGTCTTCTTTCGTAACCAGACCGAGTTCTGAAAACACCTTGCTGGCACGATCGCGGATCTTGTCTTCTATCTTTCCGCGCCCTTCTTTGCTCTTCTCTGTCCACTCTTCATAGCGTTCCTCACCGAGGTCTGCGAGTTCCTCAAGTCTCTCTTTCCAGGATTTCTTCTCGCCGTTCTCCTCTGCCTCTACCTGTACCTCTTCTTCCTCCTCAGCCCTGCCCTCAACAAAATCCTGTATGAGGTCCTGCATCTTGGCAAGCAGCCCTATCCCTGCATAGCCGATTCTGTCTAACTCTAATGCCATCCGTTCCACCTCCCTTCCTCTTTTTTATTGCTCTGAAAAATTAATTATTTTCATCAGAACATTATTAATTATAAACTTAACTTTAACATTGTCAACTATTTTTTAAAAATATTTTAATTTATTTTATATTCTTATTAAATTAACGCCCTCGGGCGGGAAATGTTTCACGCAAAGAGCGCAAAGGCGCAAAGATGCAGGGCGCACTGCCGTGCGCCCCTACTTCCATAATAATGCCCCTATCGTCC
>JBFMBQ010000169.1:0-9901 GCA_040755115.1 bacterium | reverse complement strand
TCTCCGTCTTTTATTGCTTGTTGCTGTGGAGGTAATATTTTTTTCACTGTTTTTTGTTGTGCCAGCGCTCCACTGGAACTTATTCCCAAAACACGATGTTCGCACGCTCCATAAGGAGACCATACTTCACAGCGCGGAAAATCGACTTCCTTACCTCGTTTTTATTTCGCCCGATGAACGGTATCTTTATGTAATGTTTGCCCGTTCCAGGATACCCAGTTTTGGCAGGATAGAAATCCAGAGACCATCGTCTTACAAGTTTCAGGGCAAGTTCTACGAAAATATAATGCGCTACCTCACCGTAACCGTGATTCAGCGAAAGAATATCGCCCTTGTTCATACATTTGACAGGATACCGGGCATCGGGAGATCAAGCATTACTCATGTCGTTAATCTGGACACTTTTGAGGACACAGGAAGACTGGAAACTGTCGTGCGCGACCTTACGCGGAGCGTTTATGACCCGCAAACCGACCAGATCATTGTCATTGACAAGCGTGAATGCGATTTGTGGCTTGTGCCTGTGGATGACTTCATCGCCGGCAATATGGACAACGCAAGGAAATATCACTTTCAGGATATGTTAGCGATGGATGACGCTGTGTTAAACCCGAAGAAAAATGCGGCATACATCTATGGCGAAGGGGGATATGGGATCAAGGAAATAAATCTGAAGAGCGGAAAAGTAAGATCGCTGTTTATGCCGAAGGCGACCTGGGGACTCACGCTTGACGAGCAGAGGAATCAACTTTACCTGTCGCGCCCGATGGATTTCGGTTTTTATGTTGTGGACAGCGAGAAATTTGTTCTCAAGAAGAAAATAAGGACGAGAGGCATTCCGCGCGGGATCTGCAATCTTGACGGCGCCGATGCCGTCGCTGTCGGGCTGTATGTAGGCAATAAACTTCTGATTTACGATACTAAAAAGTTCGGTCTGCTCTACGCAATTCCTGCGTGCGCGAAGATCAGGAGTGTAGTTTATGATGACAAGGGCAGAAAACTTTATTTTGCGGATAATTGCGGCGTGCATCTGGTGCGCATACCGCGCAGGAAATAGCAAATGTGAAGAAAGAGGTGATGGATGAAACTTGCCGTTCAGGAAAACCTTTTTCCCGTAAAAAATTTAGGTGAATTTCTTAAAATCGTCCAGAAGTGGAAACTGGATGCGGTTGAGGTCTGGGGCGGGGGACTGGGAGACAGGATTGACGAAGTAAAGCGATCCCTGAAAGATTCGGGCATTACCACCTGCTCAATATGCCCCGGCGCCGACGGCATACGAGGCTCGCTGCTGAATGATGAGGAATGGGAGACAGCCGCTGCCGACCTCGGCGAATTCCTGCGCCTCGGCGCTGCACTTGACGGCGCTGCAATCATACTGGTGCCGCGCTTCCGCAACGCCAGATTTCTGAGACTGTATCCCGATATGGATGTTTTTATTAAAAATAAAGAAAAATTCCTTGATCGGCTCGCCCCGCTTGCAAAAGAGGCGGAAAATCTCGGTGTAACCATACTGCTTGAACCGCTGAACCGCTACGAGGCGGATTTTCTCCTCACGCTTGATCGGGCTGCTCAACTGTGCGCTGGATTGAATTCACCGCATGTCCGCATACTCGCCGATCTTTTTCACATGAATATTGAGGAAACAGATATTCCATCAACTCTTGCGCGCAATTCACGATGGCTCGGACACATTCACCTTGCGGATTCAAACCGGCTGCTGCCGGGGCAGGGTAATCTCAATTTTTCGCTGATTCTGAAGACACTTGAGGAAAATTCTTTTGCTGGCGCGATGTGTATTGAATGTCATTGCCCTGTGACTGATCCCCTGGAAGCCATTGCTCGCTCGGTTGCTCACCTTCGCAGATGTATGACATAGCAGGGGCATGGCATGTCATGTCCCTAAATGACAATTACTTGACACTACCTATGTTTGGTAGTATAAATTAACATTACAAAGTTAGAGAATTCCCATGATTAAGAAAACAGTAAAAAAAAGCAGTTTGCAAGGTTTTTCAGAGGTGAAACAGAATCTTGAATATTGGCTGTCAAGAAGTCCCGCCGAACGCGTTGAAACCGTTGAAATCTTGAGGAAAAGAGCGCATGGAAACTCAGCAAGACTTCAAAGAATTGCTCGCATTATTCAACTTCCACGAGGTTGAATTCGTCATTATCGGTGCCCACGCACTCGCATTCCACGGCGTTCCAAGATATACCAGCGACATGGACATATATGTGCGTCAGGACAAAGAAAACGCGCAACGGGTCTTAGCCGCGCTGACGGATTTCGGGTTCGGCGCCGTTGGACTTTCGGAGAAAGATTTCCTGGAGCCAGACAAGATCATTCAACTCGGATATCCACCGGTTCGCATAGACCTGCTGACTTCCATTTCCGGGGTCTCATGGGAAGAAGTGGCTGCTCATTGGGTCGTAGGCGAATACGGTGATATTCCTGTACATTATATTGGCCGTGAGCAATTCATCGCAAACAAGCGCGCATGCGGAAGAACCAAAGACCTGGCAGATATAGAAGCGATTGAAGAATGTATTGATTAAAATAATGATGTTCGCTTAAAGTGCTAAAATAAAATTTTCACTTCGTTCAGAATGACAATATTCCGATGCAGGTGGTTTCGTGTTGTTACCATAGATCTGTACCCTTTTATTTAAAAAGCGTTCAATTCAGGTCAAATTTTCACATTTGATAAACCCGAATTTTACTGATAGAATTTTCTGCGAAAGATTACTCTGTTGAGACGGAGGCAACGATGATAGATCAGAAACTGCTTGAAATTCTCGCCTGTCCGGTCTGCAAGGCGGATATTGAGTATGATGAGGCGAACCAGAAACTCATCTGCGTAAAATGCAGGCGCAAGTATCCGATACGCGACGGCATCCCTGTAATGCTTGAGAGCGAAGCGGAGAAAGATTAAGTTTGACAGGATTAACAGGATTGATGGGATGTCATCCGAGACCTATTTCAATGATGGAGCCAGAACTTTTTCGTGAAAAGATAAAAAACGCTGCCGACCTTGCATCACTTGCAGAAGGCTGGCGAAAAGAGGGTAAGAAAATCGTCTTCACCGCCGACTGGTTTGATCCGCTACATGTCAGCCACATCAGACATCTGGAAAAGTCGCGCACGCTCGGCGATGTCCTTATCGCAGGGATTTTCTCCGAAAACGCTCTGTCTGATAAAACAGCCGAACCGCCGCCTCTGATAGACGAAGATGGACGCAGCATGATAGTGGCTGCTGTAGAATGTGTGGATTTCGTCGTTACTGTTGCCATAAGTAAACTTGATATTCTTTTTTCATCGCTTAAACCGGATATCTATGCAACAGGACAGAGAAATAAAGGAACGGTAAACAACGAAACTCTTGAAGAACTGGCGGCGATTAAGGCTGCCTCCTGTGGATCAAACCTGATATATACAAATGTTGAAATCCTAACACACAGAGAACTTGCCGGTATGATAGCATCACGAATGAGACCATAGTTGATTTCAGCGCAAAAAGTAGATGTTTGGCATAGTGTATGATTTTTTTTGACGCAGATATACGCAGATTTAGCAGATTGCACAGAAGGAATGTTATATCGGCGCTAATGCGCCGAAATAATTCCTCTTTTACTATGTGAATCCGTGTAA
Source organism: bacterium (assembly GCA_040755115.1). Lineage (GTDB taxonomy): Bacteria > UBP15 > UBA6099 > UBA6099 > JBFMBQ01 > JBFMBQ01. The sequence goes on along the minus strand of JBFMBQ010000169.1, from coordinate 6,255 downwards.
TCTGTGTAATCCGTGCCTAAACTTTAAAAAAATATGCACACTTATGATGAAATTGACCTGCGCGGCGTGAAGCCGATTCCGCTGAAAAAGCGGAAAAACAAAGTCGCAGTCGGCGATTTCGCTCGCCCGGCGAAGGGGCAGTCCTTCGCTGCCTTCTATGAAAGTTTGCCCGACATCCTCGCTGCGAAAGAGATCAAAACACTCGTTAATGCGCTCCGCACCGCGCGAGAGCGCAGAAAACCTATAGTTTGGTTCCTCGGCGCGCATGTGATCAAGGTCGGTCTGTCGCCAATCATCATTGACCTTATGAAGCGCGGTTACATCACAGCCGTCGGACTGAACGGCGCGGGCATGATTCACGATGTGGAAATCGCCATGATCGGCGGCACATCGGAGGATGTGGCAGCGGGCATAAACGAAGGGGTTTTCGGAATGGCGGAGGAGACGGCGGAATTCATCAACTGCACGATAACGGGGCGCGCAGCGGAGGGGTACGGTCTGGGCGCGGCGGCAGGCTGGGCGATAGAGAAAGAAAAACTCCCTCACCGCTCTTTCAGCATTCTCGCAGCCGCTTACCGCCTGAAAGTGCCGTGTACGGTTCATGTCGCAATCGGCACGGACATCGTCCATGAACATCCATCTTTCAACCCGTCAGTTATCGGAGAGGCGACTTATCGCGACTTCAAGATAATTGCGAATCAGATTGCAAGGGTCGGCAACGGCGGCGTCATCATAAATGCCGGCTCGGCGGTGATACTGCCGTTAATCATTGAAAAGGGCATATCGGTGGCACGGAATCTCGGATATGCTGTGAAAAATTTCACGGGCGCAAACCTTGATTTCATCCGCCATTACCGCTCGCAACTCAACCCGGTGCAGCGCGCCGCTGAACTCGGCGGCAGAGGCATCTCCATAATCGGACATCACGAACTGACAATCCCGCTTATCTACTGGGCACTAAAAACAAAATCATGAATAACGAAACCACAGATTAACACAGATTAACACAGATAATATGAACACAGATAGAGACGATTAATTACGCCGTAGGCGCAAATTAGGAATCTGCGTTCATCAGTGTTCATCTGTGGTTCCATAAATCTTGCCATTTTGCACAGATGTTCAGTCTTAAGATACTAAAACTTATCAACTTTTGCACTTTGATCATTTTTTAATATAATTTATGCCTGATTTGTAAGGGGGGATATTTATGAAAAAAATAATAACCTGTTTCAGGGCGCCATTTTTCACAGCGATAATCGTCCCTGTGATTTTCGGCAGCGTGCTCGGCTACGCAAAAACAGGGCAGATGAACTGGCTGTTCTTCATCCTGACACTGATAGGGGCAATCGCCGCACACGGCGGCGCCAACACCGCAAACGACTACTACGATTATCTCAGCGGCTGCGATGTGAACAATCCGAACAGAACGCCTTTCAGCGGCGGCAGCGAGGCTATCGTCCGCGGCGAATGTTCACCCAGATATTTCCTGCTGCTGTCGGGCACTTCTTTCCTCATCGCACTGATATGCGGCGTTTATCTCGTGATGAGCATTGAAAATGGTCTGCTTGTTCTGGGAACTCTGTCAATTCTTGGATTTACTTTCGGTTTCTTTTACACTGCGCCGCCCTTCAAATTCGCTTACCGCGGCTTCGGCGAACTCATGATCGCGCTCGGCTTCGGTCCGCTGCCGGTGGCAGGCGCGTATTTTGTCCAGACCGGCGAAATCACGCTCTATCCCTTCATAATGTCCATCCCGATTACCTTTTTCATTCTGAATATCATCTGGATCAATGAATTCCCTGATATTGATACCGACAGGAACGCAGGAAAATTCACACTCGTTGTCAGGCTGGGCGGAGAAAAGGCAAGATACATTTATATGCTGTTTTACCTCGCAGCCTACATTTCCATCATTCCGCTGGTGTTTTCGCTCAAGGCGAGTCCGTTGCTCTTTATCGTATGGTTCACACTCCCGCTTGCGATGAAGGCTGTCGCGGTTTGTTTTGCAAATTACAACAGCGTAAAAAGCCTTATCCCTGCGATGGGGATGACCATACTTATTCACCTTCTCGGCGGTGTCCTTCTGACAACGGCGATATTGCTTGCGTGATTGTGCAATAATAAGGTATCGGGTATTGTTGAATGGCTGCACGACTTGAATCGGGACTCGTAGTTCGCATTTCGTAGTTCGGGAAAAATTTTTAAATCCCGAACCCCGAACTACGATTCCCGAACTACGATTCCAGCGGCGCAACCGCAACCGAACAACGAGAGGTAATTATGCACCCGCAGATAGCGGAAGACATGAAACTCGTCAGCCAGATCCTTCACAGAGAAGGCTGCATAAAGAACCTGAGAATCGTCGGCGAAGACGAGTGCCTGATACCGGAAGGCGGCAAGCAACTCCGCCCGCACCTCGTAGTGCTCGCCGCACGCCTTTGCGGCTACAGCGGAACGGCGCACATTGACTACGCCGTCGCAATTGAGTTAATACACAACGCCACGCTTTTCCACGACGATGTCATTGATTCCGCCGACATCAGGCGCGGAAAAGAGACCTTGAATATCAGGCACGGCAACAGTTTCGCCATACTCGCAGGCGATTATGTGATGGCGAGAAGTTTCGGTATCATTGCAAAATATAAAAATCCCGAATTGTTTTCAATGATAACAGACTGTGTGGGCAATCTGGTAATCGGGCAGATGAGGGAAATGGACTATGAGCGCAACTTGAATTGCACGGTGGATGTTTTTCTGGACATCATAGACAACAAGACCGCCTCGCTCATCGCCACCTGCCTGTTAGTTGGCGGGCAGATCGCAGCCGCAAATAACTCCACACTCAACCTGCTCAAAGAGATCGGAATGAAAACAGGCAGGCTCTTCCAGATCGCCGACGATGTGATTGATTATCTCGGAACCGAGGGCGAGACCGGCAAAAAAAGATTTCAGGATGTAAAGGAAGGCAAGATAACTCTGCCGGCGATACTGCTTGCGCAGCGATGTTTGCCGCAAGAACGGGATTTATTCCAGTCAATGTTAGGCAAACCGGAGATAAGCGGCTCCGAAGGCGACACGATCATGGCGTTGCTGGAGAAATACGAAATAATTAAAAGTATCTATGATGAATACTTCAGTAACCATCAAGATATAGACCGTCTGATTGATGAATTTTCCGGCAGCGAGTTTTACGCAGATTTCAAAGAACTTATCGGGCTGATTACCGGCAGACTGGATAAATATGTGAGTCGGAGTTTTTAGTGATCAGTGATCCATGTAGTAACTTATAGTGCAATATTCCAAATTCAGCAGGCTGTTGAAAAAGGCATGGAACCACAGATTAACACAGATGGACACAGATTTTTACTTACAAATTTCTTTGCGCCTTTGCGTCTTTGCGAGAAATATTTGGTTTTTCAACAGCCTGTTGAATCTAAAATATTTACACATACCATTCTTTAAGGAAGTTAATCATCTATTTTCCAGATTTAAGACAGGACTCCTAACACCCGTATTGCCCTCTTTTTGAGATGAAGCGTCATAAAAAATAAGGCATGCAATAATTAATATTATTATAAAAATAATATTTATAATATGAAATATTATATTTTGATATTGAGAACACGACCTGCAAATTATGTCTATTACAAATATGCTAAGAAAAAGGATGAATAGAACGAAGAAACGTTTCTTTGTTATTCTATGTGAATTTATTACACCAGGATTATTCTTAAAAACAATATATATCCAGATATTAAATAATAAATAAATTGCTGAATAAAGCGAAAATAGATTAATCCATATATAATAAACGCCGCTAACAACCCTTATTGATGTTAAAGTAATTGGAAATAATGCAATGACAAGCAGGTCTATAATAAACAATTTCCAGTCGTAATTTATTTCTTTACCATTTCCATCATTTAATTTGGTTTGCAAAAACATGTAATCATAAATAAAGTGAAACATTATAGAAATCATTATAATGATTCTATACAAATTTAAAAAGCTTAAATACTGAAATATCAACGCTTCATTTGCTAATAGTTTAGGTATTATTTGTAGTGATTTCTCAAAGAATTGATATATTATTGTACCTAAAAATGCAGGATAAAGTAAATTTAGCATAATATATTTGTAAGGATTATCACGACAGGTTTGCATTTTACAATCTCCTAATTCTAAAACAATAAAATAGGGACAAGCACCGTATTGTATCCTTTCTGTCAACCCATCTGTATTCTTCTCTCTCCCCGGTTTAGAGAGTTTGAAAACAGGTATGGGGTCAGACAGACTATGTCAATAGATATTAACAAGAATTTTTGCATCACATCTAACATAAGAGCAAAGCAAGGCATCACAACCAAGAGATTGGGGTCAGAAGAGATAGAAGGAAGAGATAGGAGTAAGGTCTTGAATCTGGAATATTGGTATTGCGCATTTTTTGGTTTTTTTGTCTCGGTAGGGTGACCGCTCATTGCAAATTTTTTTATTAAAATTGATGTAGGGGCGATGCTTGCATCGCCCTTTAAATTGGGCAGGGCAAGCCCTGCCCCTACATATAATTTCATTATTTGATTTGTCATTGTTATGATATTTATCCCCCATTATCAGGGCACTACCTCAATTTCAAATTTACACTTATTGAATCTTGCATAATTGGTTGACATTTGTTGTAGGGGTTTGATTTATCAAACCCACTCGGGCACGATGAATCGTGCCCCTACATTTATATATCATTGTATTTTGCGATCGTCTATAAATTGAGTGATTTTAAATAAAAATGCAAGCGCGCACAGGAGAGCGCGCCCTACATCTGTGTAAATCTGTGTTCATCTGTGGTTCATTTTATTGCCTTTTTATATATTCCCTCGCCATAGAGCGCGCCTCCGAATCGGCGGCAAGCACTGCCTCAAGCGTAACTTTTTCCTTCGCTGCGCCGCTCGCCCTGCCTTTATCAAGCACATATTCTATCACGAGCGGTATGCTGCCGAACCCGATGCGCCCTTTGAGAAACGCCTCCACCGCCACCTCATCAGCCGCGGACAGCATCGCCGGCAGCAATCCTTTCTCATCGGCAGCCGCACGCGCGAGTTCCAGACAGGGAAACCGCCGCAAATCAGGCTCAAAAAATGTCAACTTCCCTATCCCGGCAAAATCGGGCGCCTGCACATTTTCAACCGCAGCCCTGTGCGGATAATTCAGCGCATAGCGTATCGGAATCTTCATGTCAGCCGCCGACAGTTGCGCTATCGTAACCCCGTCGCAGAATTCCACCATTGAGTGAATCACGCACTCCGGATGCACGAGCACCCTGATCCGCTCCAGCGGCACATCAAAAAGCCACATCGCCTCTATCACTTCCAGCCCCTTGTTCATCAGCGTCGCCGAATCCACCGTTACCTTCGGCCCCATCTTCCATTTCGGATGCCGAAGCGCCATCTGCGCCGTTATGCCCTTTGTTGTTTTTCTGTTCAAAAAAGGTCCACCTGATGCTGTGATGTATAACTTCCTCACGCTTTTTTTGCTCTCGCCCCGCAGGCATTGAAAGATGGCGGAATGCTCGCTGTCAACGGGCAGTATTGTCGTCTTGTTCGCTTTCGCCGATTTCATAATAATTTCCCCCGCAGCCACGAGCGCCTCTTTATTTGCAAGCAGCAAACTTTTGCCCGCATTTAACGCTGATAGTGATGGGCGTATCCCTGCTCCGCCGCTCAGGGCATTAACGATTTTCGCCGCCCCCGGCAATGCAGCAAGCCGCTCCAGCCCTTCCTGTCCATGCATCATCCGTGGCGCATGCGGTTTGCTCCTGTTCAACCGCACCAGCCGGTCATAAGCATCATTGCTGCGCACAGCCACGACTTGCGGCTTGAATTCGTCTATCTGCCGTTGAAGTTCATCGCTCGCACGCCCCGCTGCCAGCCCGACAACTTCAAACTTCCCTGCGCTTTCACGCACCACCGTCAGCGTTGATTGCCCTATTGAGCCTGTGGAACCAAGAATGACTATCTTTTCAGGGCGCTTCATCGTTCTTATTTTCGCCAGACTTTTTGTATAATAGTATGCACCAATCAGGAATGATTTTCTAATCGTAACATTTTAGCGAAGTGAAGTTATTTTATCAGAACATATTTTCGCATATTTGCAGGGCGAGGTCTACGCATGTGCCACCCCCAAACTAGTTTGGGGATGCCACAAGGCGCGATACGGAGATCGCGCCCTACAGCACTTCACATGACAAAATGTTACTTC
>JBFMBQ010000168.1:0-6088 GCA_040755115.1 bacterium | reverse complement strand
CGCTATAGTTGACATTGCAATTTTAAAGGTGAACAGGTTTGATATTGCGTTTGTGGCACAACATTATACGCACTACATCTCACTGGTCGCTGCGTCAATCTGCTTTGTCCTCGCAGCCGCATATTTGTTGATCCCTCCTGTTCAGGGGGCGATTGGCAAGCGGATGATAGATTTTTTCCCCCCCTCGGCTGACCTTGACAGGCTCAGTTATCGTCTCATTACCTTTGGTTTTCCGTTTCTGACGCTTGGGATCGTCTCTGGTGCGATCTGGGCGAACTACGCATGGGGACGCCCCTGGAGTTGGGACCCCAAAGAGACCTGGTCGCTTATCACCTGGTTCATATACGCGGTGTATCTGCATGCACGGATCACAGCGGGCTGGAAGGGGCGCCGTGCAGCGATAATAAATATTTTAGGGTTTGTCTCAGTTGTATTTACCTATGTAGGAGTAAATTTCATCCTCAGCGGACTTCACAGTTATGCCCGGGCGTTAATTGGAATCAGAACGATCAGCGGGTAGGGGACAGTGATCAGCCGTTAATACAAAAGGCGCAGGGGCGCACCGCCGTGCGCCCTTACTTTGTGAGATTTTTTAATTTATGAACGAGACAAAAACAGAATCAACCGAGAAAGACATAAATTCCAGCACAACCGACGAGAAAGGTTTGTTTGATTATCTCTGGAAATTCTTCGGTGAACTCAAGGTTGCCATCGTCCTGCTCATTATCCTTGCCGCTGTGTCTATGATAGGCACTGTGATTGAGCAGAATGCGCCAAAAGAAAAATACATCAGGGGGTATGGTCTCGCAATTTATTCCCTTGTAACTTCCACATTTTTAGAGAAGTTCGTTGCGATTGATTACGAGGCGGACCCGCAGTCTTATGTCAACTTTTTCGGCGAACGGGCTTATAACACCTTGAACCGCCTCGGGCTGACCCATCTATATAGTTCCGCCTGGTTTCTTGTGCTTATCGGGGTGTTAGGTTTCACGATACTGGTGTGCAGCACGAACAGGCTGCGGATGCTTTTGAGCAGCAGAGAAGAACAGATAAGGGTGATTGATCCGGAGAAAATAAGAAGGCTTGCGAATAGTGTGTGCGTGCAGATCGCAGGCGATATGGAGAGCGCAGTGCAGAAACTGCGGCGTGCTCTATCATCCGGCGGATACCGCTACCGCCCCGGCGCCGCAGTAGATAACAGGCTTCCCTTCGCCGCTGAAAGCGGTGCGTTTCGGCGATGGGGCTCGTTTTTCACCCACGCCAGTTTATTGTTGATCTACATCGGGGCGATCGTCGGACATTATGCAGGCTTTGAGGACTTCGCTGTCATCCCTGAAGGCGAGGCATACTACGAAAAACACGGCGATTTCTGGGTGCGGACGAACGATTTCAGCGTGGAATTTGATGAAAAACTGCGACCGCTTGACTACAAGAGCAACCTGTCTGTCATTGACGGCGACAAGGAAGTCAAACGCAAAACCATTGAAGTAAATCACCCGCTCGTTTACAAGGGGATATATTTTTACCAGTCAAGTTACGGTGTTACGGATGTGGACATAAGGGTGGTGCAATCCAACGGCGATACAATGACAGTCTCAATGTCCCCTGAAAGACCGGCGCAGGTCGTTCCGGGATTTCCGCCCCTGTATTTTGCCTCTGACGATGTATTTCCCGACAGAAAAAATCCACGGATTTTTATGCGTTACATTGACGCTGAAAACTCAATCCGCAGCCTCGGATGGGTAACAGACGAAAGCGGGCTTGCAATCGGGAACTATCATTTATTCCTGACGGGGATGCATGAATACACAGGACTTCAGATAAAAAAAGACCCCGGTGTCCCGGTGGTCTGGATTGGGTGCACACTCCTTGTTCTCGGCATGTGCATAACCTTCTTTGTGCCGAACCGGCGTGTGTTCGGCGTGATTGTGAAGGAAGGCGAAATGGCGGTATCGGTGGCGGTTGCCGGGACGGCTCGCGGCGGCGACGAGGGCTTCAAGGCGAACTTTGACAGGATTGCAGCCGCGCTTTCAAGCGAAAAGCATTAAATCTTTACCCCTTTACACAGTATTTAAATTTCCACTAAAATAATACATGATAAAAAAAGTATAGTATAAAAACTTGATTTTAGTTATACTAACATAAAATTCTGGGGGAGAGTTTATGACGAATGTCAGTGTAACGAGAGAGTTGAACCTTAAGGGCGAGGTATGTCCCTATACTTTTGTTAAATCAAAACTGGCTATAGAGGAGATGGATAAGGGGCAGGTGTTGAGGATCATCGTTGACCATGCGCCCGCCGTGGAGAATGTTCCGCGTAATATGGAGAACGAGGGAAACGAAGTTCTGGAGGTCAGCCGCGTCAACGAGACCGACTGGCAGATTATAGTCAGGAAGGAGACCGATTAGGCATGCGGTTGTCAACGCGCGGTGCTTACGGCGTGCGTGCGATGATAGACCTTGCGCTCACCAGCAGCAACGGTCCGGTGTCCATCCAATCCGTTGCGCAGCGACAGGAGATTTCAATATCGTATCTGGAGCAGATATTCAATCGGCTGCGGCACTCTGGGCTTATCCGCAGCATGCGCGGGCCCGGCGGCGGCTATATGCTTGACAGGGAGGCGGGGACAATCACCGTCGGCGACATTGTTCGCGCGGTTGAGCAGTGCAATTATGTGTCTTCGGTAAGTTGTGTCAATCCGCATGAGCGCGGTAAAGGATGCGGTGGACAGCGTGAGTCGGAGTGCGCTGCGCGTGTGTTGTGGCAGCACATAGGCGCACGCATTGAGGAACTGTTTGATTCTATAACTCTTGAGCAACTTTGCAATGATACTTATTTGTTGAAATTGAAAAGTGAAAATAAAAATAATGTATAGAGCGTTGTTCGTATATTTCATTCCACATTTTGCATTACACCGTTATTCGGTTGTGCCGCTAAAATCGGTACTCGTAGTTCGCATCTCGTAGTTCGGTTTTTTCTCCTATCCGAACTACGAACTACGAATTCCGAACTACGATTCGAGCCGCACAACCGTTCAACGATTTTAAAAACGCACAAGTTTGGTTAAAAGATAATCTCTTAGTTTACGGAAGGCGATGCCGCGGTGACTGACGAGGTGTTTCTCGCCTGGGGGAAGTTCAGCCATTGTTTTGCCCAGTTCGGGTATGAAGAAGACGGGATCATACCCGAAGCCGCTCTTGCCCGCCGGAGCGGGTGCGATTATGCCGTCGCATGTCCCGGTGAAAGCCTCAAGTTTTCCGTCCGAGAATAGGGCAACTGCCACGCAGACGAAGCGCGCCTGCCGTTCGCCCTGCGGAGTTTCTTTCAGTTTATTCAATAAAAGTTCACAGCGTTCTCTATCGGTGAGGTTTTCGCCGCCGAAGCGCGCCGATTGTATGCCCGGCAAGCCGCCGAGCACATCAACCTCTATGCCTGAATCATCGGCGACCACTATACCGGATATACGCTCTGCAACCTTTCGCACCTTTTTCGCGGCGTTTTCAATGTATGTGTTGCCGTCCTCTACGGCATCAAGATTGAGTTCAATTTTCAGGTCAGCCAGACTTTTTACAATAATCGGGTGAATGATCTCTGCAATTTCCCGCACCTTGTTTCTGTTCATCGTGGCAAGAATTATTTCCGCCATGATGAGGTATCCTATAGTTAGAGCAAAAAAAGATCAATTGGATTATAATTTCATTTAATATACGAGATTTAGCGATAATGGCTGACAGGCAATCGTTCTCTATCAGATTATTCCACAATGTTTTTTTCCGCCTCATAAGCGCCGTGTGGATAAAGGGCATCGGCATTGTTGCCGTGCCGTATATCGTGCATTCACTGGGCGCCGAATCTTACGGCATCTATACGCTCTGCCTGCTGATCTTGTCTTATTTCACCTTTCTTGATCTCGGTTTCGGCAATGCGCTTGTGAAGTATTTTTCGGAATACCGCTCGGTCGGCAGACATGAGGAACTTGAGGATGTGGTGCGTGTAACGATGTGGATGAATCTTGTGGCGGGCGTGATCGGCGGTGCGATGATATGGGCCTTGTCGGGCAGTGTGCTGCTTCGTCTGTTGAAGATACCTGAGGCGAATTATGAGATGGCGTCGGCGGTTTTCAAGATGATTGCAGTTGCATTCGTGGTGAGCATGGCATCGGGGGCGGCTGGCGCGACGCTCCAGGCGTTGCAGCGGTTTGATGTGTTGAGTGTCATTGAGATCATATCAGCCACAATATCAACCGGCGGCATTGTTGCGATACTGCTGACCGGCGGCAATCTGTTCACTGTTGTTGTGTTTTATTTAATTATGTGTGTGCTGATCGCGGTTGCATTTTTCACCACGATAAAAGTGCTGCTGCCCGATGTCTCCTTTATGCCGAAATATTCATCCGTGATGTTCAGGAAGTTGTTTTTTTTCGGGATATACAATGTAGGCAGCCGTGCCGCATCACTTTTTGTGTTTCATATAGACAAATTCATCATATCGGCGTTGCTTTCGGTTGCGGCGGTTACATACTATGTAATACCGAATAAACTCGCTGCGATTGCGATGCAGTTTCCAATTGTGGTTATGCCGATAATTTTTCCGGCGGTGAGTGAACTGCATGCAACGGGCGAGCACGAGCGCATGAGGCGGTTGTTTCTGAGGGGTTTGAAATATGTCCTTATACTTGTGCTTCCTGTGGTATTGCCGCTCACGCTGATTCCGGAGGCGGTGCTCGGGATATGGGTGGGCAGGGAATTTGCGGAGGGCGGCATGCTCGTGTTGATCCTTTTAAGCATATCGCACCTTGCAGCCTCTCTTACGATGGTGCCGGGGACGCTTGTATCGGGGATTGGCAGACCGCAGGTTCAGACCTTTTTCCTGTTCGTCGCAGGGATCATCAATGTTGCTGCCTGTCTCCTTCTTGTGCCTCGTTATGGAATCGTCGGCGCCGCATGGGCGTCCGTCATATCCATCACGATCAGCGGTGCGGGCTTTTTCATTTATATGCAGCGTGAAATGCGCATCGGGTTCCGTGAGATTCTCGGTGAGAAATTCATATCGTTAATTGTTCTTGCCGCTGTGGTCGGGGTTGTTCTTCGCCTTTTCAGAGGGGAGATTACCGATGTTGCTTCACTCCTTGCAGCGATTTTCGTAACCGGTGTCTGTTTCATCGGCTTGGTTCTGCTGTTCAGGGTTATAGATCGCGACGAGAGGCGATTGATAAGCGATTATCTCGCCTTGCGGGTGAAAAAGAGGCAGAAGATTGACTCTATGAATTATGAATTGTGAACATTTGTTATTCATAGTATGGACAGTATTTACATAATGAAGAGGGCGGGATTAAAACCCGCCCTTAAAGGTGAACAAACCGCAGATACACCGCAGACAAATTAATTTAAAAAAACCTTGTCTCTGATGTGGATGATATAGTAGTACCTGTTTGCGGCATATTTGTTCTGCCTGAGACCGTAACCGAGAGATGGACTAAAGGTGCAGCCTTGCTCATATACTTTGATTGTTTTTTTGTCGGGGGACACGTAATAGGTCCAGGCAACATGATTGAATCCGCTTGCACCGCAAGCAATTGAGTTTGCGATCGGAGTTGAGGTGACTAGCCACCCTGGTGTTTTCATTGCTTTTCCGCACCATTCTCGCCCATTCCCCCAGGTTGCTGGCACATCCCATCCTTTAAAATGCTTTGCCGCCCACCAGGCGAACCACGTACAGTTTCCGTCTACTGCATCGGTAACCTTGTTGTTGCCGTTGTTGTCACAACAAGGATAGGGGGATGATCCGAATTGAGAGGAAACCGAGTCACACTTTGAAACTCCCCACACAGCGCGAGCATTCGCTGCCGGATCAACACTTTGGGGTTGAAGTTGTTGGGCAATATTTTCCTGCTCCAGTTGATTTTCTCCGGACGCATTCGGCGTTAACCTCACTATTCCGCCGCCACCGCAACCCGTTATTGCTGTAAAAAAGAATATGCCCGCTATCAGAATTGTCGCGATTTTCACAATTTGTAAACTCTTATTTTTACACACATAACTTTCTCTCATGTTCATCCTCCTCTTTAAATTTTTTTCCCCTGAAAAT
>JBFMBQ010000167.1:0-2234 GCA_040755115.1 bacterium | reverse complement strand
TGATAGTAGAAACAGTAGAAACAGGTGTAGGGTTTAATATTGCCGATGAATTTTATAAAACCTGGAAACTGACCCCCGCAGTTGAAGCATTATTGCTTAAATACAAAGAAGACTTTGAAATTGTAGATCGCGCAATTGAATTGCCTTATTCCCAGGGACCTTTGTTGAAAAGCCCCGGCGATCGCATACCAAACTATGTTTCCCTGCGCAATCTTGCAGCACTTCGTCTTGCGCTCGCTCGGCTTGATTGTGAAAAGGGTAATATAGATAAAGCACTCAAAACCGTAAAGGACATGATGGAGATGGGACGCATTATGGAGATGAAAGAAGGGGGATCAACTTTAATCGGCATAATGATTTCTGTCGCTGCAAGGGGTCTCGCTCTTGAAACTTTGAACTGGATGCTCTCAAATGGGTATATCCCTTCTAATGACCTCGTTGAATTGAACCGTTTTCTAACAAAACACAGGTTTAACAGCGAGGCATTTAAAAATGCATGGAAGGTTGAGTATACTGTATTCAGCACTATTATTAGTGATATTGGAAGACAGCGGCACGAGGTAAATTACGATATAGGTTCAGATGAATGGTTTGGCTTTGTAGGACGGGCGATGTCTAACAATTTTATTCGGAGTCTGATTTTTAAAAGGAACCTTGCAAGGAAGATGATTTACGATCACTATGAGGGATATGTAGAAAATTCCGACAAACCTTTTTCTGAGATGAAATTTGAAGAAATACCAATTATGCCCGAGTCCCTTCTTTCAACTCTCACCATGCTGTTAAAAGGTGAATACGGCGCCAGAGTTATTGCGCAGATAGCAATTCCAAACTATACCCGTTCATTTGGGAGAACATGTTATTATGAATTCATTCTTGAGGGAACCAGATTGAGGCTCGCTGCATTTGCCTATAAGCATGATCACGGTGCACTGCCACGAACTCTTCAAGAACTCGTTCCGAATTACATAGATAATATTCCCATTGATTCTTTCGACGGAAACCCCATACGCTACAATCCCGCAAAAAAAGTCATCTATTCCGTTGGAACGAATCTCACAGATGAAAATGGAACCGCCAATGAATTTGTTTTCACGGGCAAAGGATTGATGGACTTGGAAAAAGACATCGTTATAAAAATTGAATGATTTAGTTTATTCAAACCCCTGCTCTAATGCCTCGTTTTCACCAGACACTATTGCAAGGTTTGGGATAAAATGCGATAATAATTAAAGAAACGCGCCCGTAGCTCAGTTGGATAGAGCGTTAGGTTGCGGACCTAAAGGCCACAGGTTCAAGTCCTGTCGGGCGTAATGATCCTTAAATATTTATAAGGACTTGAAAGGTTTTGAACGGCGCAGAGCGCATTTTTTCAGGACGAAAAAATAGTGAAAAACCGTGGTCAGGCGGAGTGAGGCACGACGCCGAACGAGCGCATGACCAAGTCCTGTCGGGCGCATACCTTGGGGTTGAGACAGGAGTTGAAAGGCGTTGCCCGGCAGCCTGTGGCTGCATTTTTTCAGGACGAAAAAATAGTGAAAAACCGTGGTCAGGCGGAGTGAGGCACGACGCCGAACGAGCGCATGACCAAGTCCTGTCGGGCGCATAATTTCCGTAGTATTTATAAGGACTTGAAGGGTTTTGAGCGGCGCAGAGCGCATTTTGTAACATTTTAGCGAAGTGAAGTTGTCTCTATTAGAACATATTTTTTACATAATTGTAGGGCGGGATATCCATATCCCGCCGTTCGGCGCGATGTGGAAATCGCGCCCTACAGTAATCACCTGTTAGATGAAACAATATCATAGATAAAGTCGCTCAATTCAGGTTTAATCTTTTTATGTATCGCTTTTAACAAAGTTACCCAAAGACAAGTCTAAAATATGTGTAAACGACCGGATTGCCTGTCGGCTACACGGGAAGTTGTGTTAGTATCTAATGACTGAACATCTGCACAAAATGGCAAGATTTATGGAGCCACAGATTAACACTGATGAACACAGATTCTTCATTTGCGCCTGCGGCGTAAATATCCATCGCTGTCTGTATTCATCTTATCCGTGTTTATATGTGTTCATCTGTGGTTAAATTTTTTTTCTTCGGTTCTGACTCTGCCAGATCAGGCAAACAAGGGGAGGTTCATTTTATGAAAAGAAGAAAATTCTTAAGAACAGCCACCGAGTGTCTCGCAGCCTGCGCACTGCTCCCCCCTTATTCCTCAATCGGCGCGCTGG
>JBFMBQ010000166.1:0-11516 GCA_040755115.1 bacterium | reverse complement strand
TCTGTCTTAAAAATCTTCGGATGCATTAAAGGGTCTCCAATCTCAAGAATTTTGCGAATAGGCGCGATGTCGTACACGCTCATCCCTAAAGCGGAGGCATAAACGGCTTGTGCGAGCGATGAATCAGGATGGAACATAAATGCGACATGAAATATGAAGCGCGCGATACCCCATCCGACAGCGAAACCCATCGCCGCACCGAACGCCCCTTCCATTACTTCAATAGGATGAAACCGGGTTGCACCATAGGCAAGAAAACCTATAACCGTGCATCCCGCAACAACGCCGAGAAAGATAAAAATATAAGAGGTTTGCCCTTTGCTTAAATAATTCTCTGCTATTCTGGATGCAAGGACAACACCAATCAACGCCCCTGCTGAACGAACGGAGCCGAACATAATCCCAAGCCCCGTAAATACAGCGATACTGATGATCACAACGATATCAGCGATGTTCATATCATAATATCCTTAAAATATTATATGAGTTTGAGGATCAGGTTGTGGTTGAAGTATTCATTTCAACTAAGGTTTTTGATTTTTCCTTTACCTCAACCTTAATCTGATTTTTCATTTAGTTTTAGCGACATACACTCCATCCCAATCTCCCGGCGGCGGTTCTTTTATATAACCCTCGCATCTCTCCACATACAGTTTTGACGGCGGGTCTCCGGGGACAAATTCCAGCGCCTTTTGAAATTCCTGAAGCGCGCCCTCCCATTGCCTGCTGAAGTATAGTTCAATTCCTTTATTATAGTGTTCAAGCATATTTTTCACATTTTCTGGCAGTTCGCCCATATAGCCCCCCAAAGACCGTGCAATTAAATTTTTTTATTTTAACGTATAAATAAACTGATTTCCATTAAATTTAAAGACAAAAAATTAAAAAGCCCCGTCCTCAATCCCATTTGTGGTAAAATTTACACAAAATTCCTAAAGTTTCTCATAAACCCTGCCGATAGTGTAATAGAGGCATCAAAAAGACTTGATCGCTTCTATGAGCATGGAGGCTCAAAACAAAAATCAAGGAGGATGATAGAAATGGGTGTAATCAACACAAACATCTCATCGTTAATCGGGCTCAATAATATACGATTAACGAACCTGGGGTTGCAGAAGACACTGGAGAAATTGTCTTCTGGGCTCCGGATTAATGTTGGCGCGGATGATCCATCCGGGCTTGCGATAGCCAAGGGGATGGAGGCACAGATCGGCGGCATCCGCACGGCGATGCAGAACGGCGAAGACGGCATCTCGCTGATCCATACCGCAGACGGCGCTCTGGCTGAATCCCACGACATACTTATGCGGATGCGCGACCTGACCGTGAGGGCTGCGAATGAAGCGGTCATGACACAGGCAGACCAGCAGAAACTCAGTGACGAATTCGTGAGACTGAAGGATGAACTCTACAGAAAATCACAGGCTGTTACCTTCAACACGAAACAGATCTTCACGGGGACTACCTATGGTTACAGTATTAGAGCAAGTAACGGCGCATACACGGATGGTAGTACCTACACTTTCTACGATGTTTCTGCATGGGACAGTGTGGTGCTCCAGATCGGGCCTGACAACGGGACATATTTCAGAATAATGGTCTCCCTCCCGCATATGACGCTCAGCGGACTGAACCTGACAGGGAAAGTGAAGTTATCAACCACAGGGTCATACATAGGTGGTTTCGGCAGCACCGATTCAACTGGGATATATTTGGGATCTGTAAGGGAACGCGCAAGCCTTGCCTTGAAGTGGCTTAACTGGACTGACAGCGCAATAAGGAGAGTATCCGAGGTGCGCGCTGCTCTGGGCATCCAGGAACGGCGTCTCAATCACATCATTGATGACCTGAAGGCTGAGGACATCAACATCTCGGCTGCGAAGTCCAGAATCTATGATGCCGATATGGCTGTGGAGATCTCCGAGTTCACACGGCTCCAGATTCTCCAGCAATCCGGCACGGCGATACTGGCTCAGGCTAATGCGCAGCCGCAAAGCATATTACAACTACTGAGGTAGCGGATGAAGGATGAAATGAAGCATTGAAATAGACTTTTAGACCCTCTTCCAAAGGGGAGAGGGTCTTCCCATTTGCGGAGAAATTCGTCTCCGCTTCTGCTTTTGCAGGGACTTCATCAGGAGGAGTTGCTGTAAGACTCCTTCTGATATTTTGTTTGGAGGGCGTCTTTAGGTTGCGGTTGCGCGGCTGGAATAGCAGTTTGGGATTGGTAGTTCGTAGTTCGGGTAAAAAAGAAAATAAAACCCAAACTACGAAATCCGAACTGCGAGTGCTGATTCCAGCGGCGCAACCGAAACCGAATAACGATAAACATTTTAAGGAAAGGAGGTGAGGAAATAAACCAAAGACAGACGAGCACGGTATAGAGAGCCGTGCACTATTACTCTATATAGGAGTCCTGGTACGGGAAGCACCCGTGCCGCCGGATAAGGATATCCGGTCAGTCAGGCTATATCTCTAAGGAGGGAGGATTTAGAAATGACAGTAGTAAACACAAACATTAGTGCTTTGATTGGGTTGAACAACCTGAGGATAACGAATCTTGGGTTGCAGAAGACGCTTGAGAGGCTCTCTTCAGGGCTTCGGATCAATGTAGGTGCTGATGATCCATCCGGGCTTGCGATAGCCAAAGGGATGGAGGCACAGGTCGGCGGGCTTCGCACAGCGGTGCAGAACGCGGAGGACGGCATCTCGCTTATCCATACCGCGGACGGAACGCTGTCTGAAACGCACGATATACTGATGAGGATGCGCGATCTTGCGGTTCGTGCCGCGAATGAGGCAACTCTCACGACAACCGACCAGGAAAAGTTGCACAATGAGTTTAAAAGCCTCAGGGATGAACTCAGCAGAAAAGCCCAGGCAGTTACCTTCAACACGAAAACCCTGTTTACTGGTTCTGCAGGAGGGTTTGGGTCCGGTTTTCGTCTCCAGATTGGTCCGGACAACGGCGCAAATCACATCATTACAGTAATGATCGCCACGATGACGCTGACTGGATTTGGTTTCGGAAGCGGTGATGGTGTAGGCGCTGATTCGGGCTTCTGGGTAAGCGGCGACGATGTGAAACAAAATGCGTCCTACGCACTATCGTTTATTGACTTCATTGACAGCGCGATCAACAGGGTGTCCGATACACGCGCTTCACTGGGCATCCAGGAACGGCGTCTCTTGCACATCATAGACGATATGAAGGCGCAGGACATCAACATCTCCGCTGCCAAGAGCCGCATCATTGATGCAGATATGGCAGTTGAGATCACCGAGTTCACCCGGCTCCAGATTCTCCAGCAATCGGGCACTGCGATCCTTGCTCAGGCGAACGCACAACCCCAGAGCATCTTGATGCTCCTGAGGTAACGAAGGGGGTGATTTTGTATGGCATCTGTGGAACTCTCACCAGAGATAGTGAGCGGGCTGCTCAGCAATGTTGGCAATTTGAGGGCTGCTGATGTGACGAAAAAGGCGCCCGCGCCACAGCGTTCGCTCATCCACGATGCCGTATTGGGGAAAGGCAGAAATGCCCCAATCGTTGATAAATCATTCTTGGAGGACTTAACCGGTAAAATCAACCAGGTGCTTGATGCGCTTAACAAGAGCCTGCACTTCCAGGTGCACAAATCCACCAAGCGTATCATGGTGAAGGTGGTTGATGACAGCACCGGCGAGGTCATTCGGGAAATTCCCCCGACTAAGTTCCTCGATATGGTATCAAAACTGGAAAAGTTAGTCGGGTTCGTGATGGACGAGAAAGCCTGACGGCTTTCCAGGCATGTCCCTGCGGAAGCGGGGACAACGGGTGGAGCGAATAGTGCGGCGTTATCTTACGCCGCACTTTTTTATTGTATAATATTTACTCGTAAAAGGGTTGCGGTTGCGCGGCTTGAATCGTAGTTCGGGATTCGTAGTTCGTAGTTTGGGTAAAAGAAAAAAAATAAAAACCCGAACTACGAAATACGAACTACGAGTCCCGATTCCAGCAGCGCAACCGTAACCGAATAACTAAAAATGGCTAATCTCGTTTTGTTCCTTCTCGGCACAGTCATCACGCTTTACTCTGGTTCCGGCACTTTTCCGGAATCCGAAATCAAAAAACATATAAAAGATGCACTCGGCGAAGATGTAAAGATTGAAATAAAAATTCAACAGGATGAAAATAAAAAGCAAAACCTGACTCTCTTGCTGAAGAATTGGGAAGCCGATTTTTTCACAGCAAGTGAAACAAAGATTTTTATTTCTGACTTCAAAATCTGGGGTTTGAAAGATGTGAAAAAGAAAACCCTGCCCAAAATTCAGTTTGAAATGCGACTGGACGACTCGGCTGTAACCGATGCGCTCATTTATTCCAATCCGGGCTTGATGATAAATTCAACAGATATTACCTCACGAGGCATTGAAGTGCATGGAATGGTGGATTTCGGCATTGGTTACCCGGTGCCTTTCACTGTATTCGGCGACCCTGATGTGGATGAGAGAACCGTCCTCATCTTCAAACCCCGACAAGTTTCTCTATTCAACTTCCGCCTGCCGCATTTCCTGTCGGCACCCTTCTACGGCATCGTTACGCAAATCTTTGATCTTGACGAAGTTGATGTTGATTATTACATTGCACAGGTGGTTGAAAGAAAAGTAGGAATAGATTTCCATCCTGTTATAAAAAAATGGAAAACAGGAAAAGGCTTGCTGATAATTACTGGGTATTTTGATCATAAATAATTACTTAAAAATTGCGGAATGCGGATTGCGGGATGGAAAAATGTTGATCTGATACGAGGTTGTGATCAAAGATTAATTTCCAGCATCTTTGGTTCAAGGTGCAACCTTGAACCAACAACGGCAAGATTTATAGAACCACAGATGAACACTGATACACGCAGATTCCTCACTTGCGCCTGCGGTGCAGGTGTTCATAATGTATCTGTGTTCATATTATCCGTGTTTATCTGCGTTAATCTGTGGTTTAATTTTTATTGAAATTTCGTAATTAGTTAATATAATCACGATTTATGAAAACAGGGGAACAGACTTCAAAATACGGTTCGCATGTAAAACCTGCACTTGCGGCACTCCTCCACGCGCTGCGCCTTGATGTGAACTATGTGCGTGCACACGGCGATTACCTTTACTACCACAACCCCGTCGGAAAAGAAATTGAAGTTCTTGATCTCGCCGGCGGGATGGGGTCTACATTCCTGGGGCATAACCACCCGGAAATAAAAGAAGAAAAAAGGAAAATGCTTGAGCAGGACATCCCACATCACGCTCAGGGTTCGGCACGCGAGGACGCGGGTGAACTGGCTGAAAATCTCTCACGCCTTTATCCGGGAAAAGAAAAACGCATCGTTATCTTCACTAACTCTGGCACCGAGGCGGTTGAGGCGGCGCTGAAACACGCTGAACTGAACCGTATGAAACGGATCGCCGCACTGTGGAAGGAAATCTTCCGCAACCATAACGAGATAAAGGAATTCTGCCGCCAGAACGGCTCTGTGCGCCTGCCAAGGGAATATCGGGAAAAAGGACTTGAAATGCTCCTCGCCGAAATACTTGAGCAAGGTCGTTTGCTCCAGTCACTCCCGCCTGTAGTCATCGCAGCCGAGCGCTCCTTCCACGGCAAAACCACTGCCTCTGTGCGCATCACAGGGAATCCGATGTATCGCGAGGCGTTCATGCGCCTCAGCGGCATTGATGCCAGATTCGTGGATTTCAATTCCATAAGCGAACTGGAACTGGCAATTGAAGGCTGCTTCATCCCGATTAAAAAACTCGCTGTTGCAGACGGTGAATTGAAAATAAGGGAGGAGGAATTCCTCAATCTCTGCGCCTTCATCATTGAGCCTATACAGGGCGAAGGCGGCATTCATGTGGCAACACGGGAATACATCAAAGGCATAGAACGGCTGAAGAAAAGATTCGGCTTTGAGTGGATCGTTGACGAAATCCAGGCGGGGCTGGGGCGAACGGGAAAACTGTTCGCGATTGAGCATTACGCCATTGATAAGGATGCAGTTGATTATCTGCTCCTCGCCAAAACGCTCGGCGGCGGTGTAACGAAAATAGGGGCGATGCTGATCCGCGAATCCGTCCACGACGACAACTTCGGCATACTGCATACTTCCACCTTCGCTGAAGATTCGGAATCCGCACGCATAGGCAGAACTGTCCTGCGCATAATCGTACGGAACAACAGGCGTATACTGAAGACGGCTGAAGAAAAAGGCGTTTATTTTATCAAGAAACTTGAAGAAGTAAGACTGAAACATCCTGATATTATACGCGAGGTGCGCGGCAAAGGTCTGCTCGTAGGCGTGGAATTTCAGCCGCAGGACGCCAATTGCTCGCTCTTTTTCCGCCGCACCTCCGTGCAGGGAATGTTAGCATCAATGTTAAGCGGCTATCTCTTCCACGAACACCACATCCGCACCATGCCGCCACTCAACGCTCTCGTCTCACGAAAACCCGTCAATATAATAAGAATAGAACCCTCAGCATTCATTAAATACAGTGAAATTGACCGCGTGGCACACGCAATTGAGAAGGCATGCCACATCATCTCCTGCGCTAACGCTTATGAGTTTTCCAAATTTATTGTAGGATTGGAAACT
Source organism: bacterium (assembly GCA_040755115.1). Classification (GTDB taxonomy): domain Bacteria; phylum UBP15; class UBA6099; order UBA6099; family JBFMBQ01; genus JBFMBQ01. Next base: position 4,893 of record JBFMBQ010000166.1, on the reverse strand, counting down.
CCGGGCGAGGATCGCACAATTGAAAACTACGCCTGCGCTGCTGAGCCGGAGCAGAGCAATGCTGACACCAAAGACGCGCGCCGCATGGCGTTTCTGATTCACCCGCTTGACATTCACCAGGTGGCAGAACTCTTTGACCCTTCCCTCAACCGCCTCGGCAGGGAAAAAGACCCGAAGACCGGCAAGAGCGAGCGCGAACTTTACTGGGATGCGCTCGTGCCGTTGATTGATTCGTTCGTTTTCCGTGATGTTACCGTCCGCTCACCCCGCACCGGCGACACCGTGAGCGCAAAATTCATAGCCTTCCCCTACACCACACAGCAGATGGTGGAACTGCGGCGCACACAGCACAATGTTCTTGTTGACGGCATTCAGAAGGCGGTGAACCTCGGCGCCGGCACCGGCGCAAACATTGTCGGGCTTGGCGCCTTCACCTCTATTGTTACCAACAACGGCACCGACCTGGACAACACCTTCATTAGAATCACAACAGGCAACAGTTACACCACCGCCCTCGTATGGCAATCCGTGCTCAAAGCGGCAGAATATATGCAGACTGATCTGTTAAAAGCCACCGTCGCCATCATCGGGGCATCCGGCAATATCGGCAGTGTTACCGCAAGCCTGCTCGCCGAAGACACATCCCGCATCATACTCATCGGCCGCCAGCGACCGGATGCCATCTCCGACCTGCGCAAAGTCGCTTTCTCCATCTACTCCGACACTATGGATACCATGCGCACAACACGCCCCGAAAACCTCAAGGGACTCGCCAGCGCCATTTTTCAGGACCTGCTCCTCCCCTACTCTATTCTCGGGACACGGGATTTTCGCTTTCAGGAACAAAAAATTACGGAATTCATCAACAATAATTTCTCCGGCAAGGAACAAAAGATCGGCAATCTCATAAAATCTGTTTTTTCTCTTCGTATGGACAAAGATATAGGGAAAAAAATTTATGAAGCCATCCGCCTCAAACACGGCGCCGACCCTTACATCACGATCACCACAAACCTGAAAAAGCATCTGTCGGCGGCGGACATAGTGGTCTCCGCCGTGAGCGCGGAAAGAGAGATCGTTGACACATCCTGGATCAAATCCGGCGCGATCGTCAACGATGTGAGTCTGCCGCCGAGCATCTCGTTGAAACTTTACCGCGAACGCCCCGATGTCCTCACGATACAGGGCGGCATCGGACATCTGCCGGAATACATTAATCTCGGCATACCGGGACTTGCTGTCGGCGCCACACTTGGCTGCATGGCGGAAACTTTCATTCTCACGATGATGAATATGATTGATAATTACAGTTTCGGCAGGATCACGCGGCAGCAGGTAATAAAAATATGGGAGGCAGGGAAAATACTCGGGTTCGGACTCGCCGCCATCAAGTATCAGGATAAAAAACTGACGCGTGATATTGCGGAGGAAATCAAGAGGAAAATAAATAATTAACCACGGAAGCACGGAAATCCGGCGCGGTGCGGAGACCGCACCCTACAACATTCAGCAAAGGGGGAATAAAAGATGAGAAAAACGATTTCTGCAAGCATTTTTGTATTCACTGTTGCATTGTTTTTGTGCGCACAAAGCACCTATTGCGCAAATTACAAAGACCATGTGAACACGGCAAAGAGTTATCTGACCGAATGCAGGCACAAGGAAAAGGCGGCACTTGAGGAGATGAAAAAAGCGTATAAATTGAACCCGAAAAACGCCGATGTGCTGTTCTGGCTCGGAAGAGCGCTTTATGACAACAGAAAATATAAAGAAGCGGCAAAATTCCTTGAAAAAGCGCTTGAAATAAATCCCGATGATATAGAGACAAACGCATATCTGTCATACACATACGGCAGGATCGGCGAAAATATTGTGAAGAGAACGATTTATATGACTAAATCCATTAATCGGATCAATAAAATATTGTCGCTTGACCCAAACTATGCCGACGCTTACTTCTCGCTTGCAATCGGGTGCACTTATCTTGGCTGGTATGAGAAGCCGACGGGTGTTTTCCGCTCGCTCGTGAAATTAATTTTCAAAGATGAGAAACTTGTTGATCAGTTTTCTGCTGAAATGCTGTATAAGAAGGCGATTGAACTTGACCCTAAAGACCCCTGGCACTATGCGCAACTGGGATGGCTATACTTAAAAAGAGACAAAAAAGATGATGCGAAAAAAGTTTTCAAGAAGGCAATAGAACTGGCATCAAAAGATATAAAGTGCGGGATGAAAGACGACAGTGTCCCGAGAGGAATCGCCATCAATTACGAGGAAGCAGAGATGTTTTCCGAGGCGCTTGAATACGCAAAACTTGCGCTTGAATGGAATCCAAACGATCTCGCACTTGAGCCAAGATTATCCTTAAAAACCCTGATTGAAAGACTTGAAAAGGAAAAGAAACTGGGCAAACCGCTCATGAAAAATGTTGCGGATGAGTTGTAAAAAATTAAATTATTGCCCTGCGGGCAATAATTGGCTCACGCAAAGAGCGCAAAGGTGTAGTCGGCGGCGGCATGCCTTGCCCAATGCGAAAATATTTGTCGCATGAACCATAAAATTATATAATTGGATATTCCATCCTTATGCCATATAAATTTAAACACGATTCAAGATTATGAAAAAAACAAAAATAAAAAACATACTTGAAAGAACTGTAAGGATTTTAATAAAAGAATACAAACCAGAAAAAATCATCCTGTTCGGCTCTTATTGTTATGAAAATGCGAACGAAGACAGCGATATTGACCTCTTGATAATAAAAAACACTGACCAGAAAAACAGAGTGGACAGATTCGTTGAAGTAAAAAGAATTATCTACAACTCAAAAAATAAAATCCCGATCTCACCCCTGATCTTAACCGCAGAAGAAATAAACGAAAGACTGAAACTTGGAGATGATTTTTTAGAAGAAATTATCAACAAGGGAAAAGTTTTATATGAAAGATAAAATTGTAAAAGAATGGTTTGTAAGAGGAGAACACGACCTTTCAACTGCAAAATTAATATTTGAACATTCAGGTTACCACGATGAGATTATTTTTTTACTTCAACAAGCATTAGAAAAATGTGTAAAGGTGAAAAATGGCAAAGTTAAATGAAATGACCGAAAACGAATTGATAAATTATATTCAAAGTAGTGACCGGCGACAGGACGCTGCCACCGCTTTACTCCACTATCGTACATGGCAACGCTTAAACGAGACTCTTAATAAAATGGATTCAGTTATCAATGATTTTCAGAATCATTTTAATTCCGCTACTATCAGCAACGAAAAAATAACAAAAAGCATGAATCGCGCAACCTGGATTATTGCCTTTGCTACAATATTAAATATACTCGCTTCTATAGTTAACTATTTTTTAACAAAATAGCAATTGTTTGTTGTCATAATAGTTATTTTCTCACACGATTTTGTTACTATGCACTTTCACACTTTTAATGACAGATAATTCACGGATATAAACTATTAGGTATGGATTTTATAATGTTCTATTTCCGATCGCACATTGCAAAAAATCAAAGTATAATTTGGAGTGCGGTGGCACACGACACCGCTTTGTTATACGGCGACTTGTCGCCGTAAATGAAAGCGACACCTTGATGTCGCACTCCAAATAGCCATACTTAAAGTGCGAAAGTTCACAATTACATAAACCAAAAAAATATGAAAAAACTGCAAATAATTGACCTTTCCGTCCCCCTTGAAAGCGAATCTCCCTCCGAACCCTTCCCCGCTCACATCACATACTTCACGCACAGACAAGGCGCAGAACACCTCGGCGCCGCCGGACAACTGCCGCCAGATGAATTCCCCGACGGTATCGGGCTTGCATGGGAAGAAGTCAAAAGCATCACACATGCAGGCACTCACCTTGATGCACCCCTGCATTTCGGTCCCACTTCCGAAGGCAAGCCCGCAAAGACAATTGATCAGGTGCCGCTTGAGTGGTGCTACGGCGACGGTGTCGTCTTTGACCTCACACATCTCAAATCCGCAGAATTTATCACAATAGAACATCTGAAGAACACCCTCGCTAAAATCGGCTACACACTCAGACCGATGGATATAGTTCTTCTCCACACGGGGGCGGACAAGAAATGGGGCACGGTTGAATACCTTTCAGCGCATCCCGGCATGAGCCGCGAGGCAACACTGTGGCTGCTTGAACAAGGCATCAAGGTGATAGGCACTGACGGCTACGGCTTTGACCGCCCGTTTGTCAACATGATTTCCGAGCATAAAAACGGCAGGCGCGGCGTCCTTTGGCCCGCTCACTTCGCGGGCCGCGACATAGAATACTGCCACATTGAAAAACTTGCCAACCTTGACCGTATCCCTGTGCCCTTCGGCTTCAAAGTCGCTGTCTTCCCTGTGAAAATCACCCGCGCCAGCGCCGGGTGGTGCCGCGCAGTGGCGATAATTGACCCTAATTTTGGTTAAAATACACCCTAAAGTTGCAATAATCTCACGCAAAGAGCGCGAAGAAACGCAAAAAAATATTTCTTTCATTATCAGCGTCAGCGTTTAAGAATCTGAATATAATATAACAACAGTATCTTGATGGTCATTCAAAAAGAGCGAAAAGGGGAGATGCGGGAATGAAGGGACTTGTGCTTGATGCGAAGCGGGAACCGCGAAGCGATTATGCGCTTTCTGAGTTTGAGAGAACAACAGGCAAGGTGATCACCGGCAGCAGCGTATGGCGATACCCGTTGCTGGAAATCCGCGACGCCACCGAGCCGAAACCGGGCGCGCGTGAAGTGCTGATCGCGGTTAAAGCATGCGGCGTGTGCGGTTCGGATATGCACTTTTACGAGACAGACGATGAAAAATACATCAAGTATCCCGGACTTACAAAATTCCCGTGCATTCTTGGACATGAATTTTC
>JBFMBQ010000165.1:0-2830 GCA_040755115.1 bacterium | reverse complement strand
ATAACGGCGAATAACCCGATGAGTATGAAAAAGATTTTTGCCAGACCGCTCTGGTCATTCGCCGATGCCTTTTTATTCCTGCGCATTTTCCCCGTCTTCATCAGAATTTTTCAATCTCTCCGTCATCATCCGCTCGTATTCAAGCGGATGATCCTTTAGCATCTCTTCGCGCGAAATCCTGCCATGCCACCACAGCAGCGTGCCGGGGAACCTGTCGGGATTGAGATGGACATTGTAAAAGTGCCATATAACGATTGCAAGGGTGGCAAGGAGCGCCTCATCGCTGTGGGCTTCTTTCATTATATCAATTACAAATTTGGGCATTATGCTCATAAAGGCATCCTGAAACCACAGCGCCAGACCCGTGCCGACCATTATCACAATGCCCCAGTAGACAGCCCAGTAATCAAATTTTTCAATGTAACTGAATCGCCCGAACTGCGCCGGTGCGCCGGAAAAACCGAGAAAATATTTCAGGTTTGCAATTACATCAAGCAAATCTTTCGGTCGCGGCAAGACATCAAGGAACATCCTGCGCCCTTCCTTAAGAAAGAGAAGGTAGAAAATATGAAAAACCGCCACAGTGATCAGCCCCCCTGCGCTTACGCGGTGAACTATCTTTGCAGGCGCAAACGCACCGAGCGAACTGAACAAAAACTTCGCCCACCACGATTCGGGAAATTTGAGGGGCAGCCCCGTCAGAATGAGCAGAATCACCGACACGAAAAGAACGATATGCTGGATGCGGAAGGTCAACGAAAATCTCTGAAACCATTCCTCTTTATCCTGCTCCCTAAGGATTTTCTTCCTCCTGATTTCCCGCAGCCTTTCGCCGACAACCTGCTTTACCCTCGTTTTCAGTTCCGGCTCCAGTTGCTCCAGAACTTCCTTTTCTATCTCCTGTCTCAATTCGTCGCCAACATCAGCGCTTCCTACCTGTCGGAAGGCTTCTTCCACATTTCTGACAATTGAGTCGTGTATATCTTTTTGATTGTTATTCTCGTCCATAGTCTTTCCTTGACAGGATGCGCCTCAGAAGGTCCAAAATGATATGAGCAATCAGCGCCAGTATAGTTCCGAGCGTCAGTATTTTGAAGGCGAGCGCGATCCAGTAAACGGCGCCGGCATCTTTCTGTGAAGCCTCTATGTGCATTTTTCCTCTGGAATAATTTATATTTGTTCCCTTATGGCATTTCCCACAGGTTTTTGGGAGATTCTTTCTATTCACGGAAGATTTCGGGTCGTCCGGCGGTCGTATATCGTGGAAACCGTGGCAACTTGCGCAGTTCGCAACAGTTGTTACACCGAACCTGCTCGCCTTTCCGTGATAACTTTCTCTGTAAGTTTTATATTGTTCCGCACTGATGCCGAACTTTGACATAACTTTTTCTTCCTTGTGGCATTTCCCGCATGTCTCCGGTATCGCAGTGAAAAAAACCGACGAAGCCCTGCTTGCGGTCGCCTGTATGTTATGCTCACCGTGGCAGTCCGTGCAGATCGCCGCTCTCATAAATCCTTTATCGTGCATCTCCCCATGGATGCTTGTCCTGTAAGCGGTATATTCATCAAGATGACACCTGCCGCATGTTTTCGGGATGTTCTTGCGGTTGATCCTTGATTCGGGTCTTGAAGGCTTGACGATGTCGTGACTGCCGTGACAATCCTGACAGGCGGGGGCATCGGGGTTGCCGGCGTCAAGTTCCTTTTTATGGACGCTTTTCTGATATTTTACATAACGCTCAACAAATTCCTTGCTTGTGGGCGCACCGTATATGTTTTCAACATAGTGGCAACTGGCGCAGTTGACCGATTTTATACCTGAACCGTGCGGGACCTGAACTATATCCTTATGGCAGGAGGTGCATGTGTGCGAACCGTGAGTGGAGTTTTCAAATATCCCTTTATCTATATAGAATGATCTCAGTTTGCCGCTTGACAGCCGCGCCTTCATCTTGGGGTCTGCGTGGCAGACATAGCACTTTATGTTATCTTCCATCGTTGTTAGTTTAACCGTTACCGGTTCAACAGCGATAACAGGCGATGCAAAAACGGCACAAATAAATGAGCAAATTGCAAGACACTTGATCAACAAAACTGCTGCCTTTTTCATTGCGGTGGATATTTCTCTGCGTCCTTTATTTTCTCATACTCCAGAGGATGGAGTTTTTTTATCTTGCTCTCGGAAATTTTTCCATCCAGCCAGACATTGCTCATGGGGAAATTTTCCGCGCTGAAATGAACTGTGTATATATGCCACACAATGAGCGCAAGAAAAACTACAATCGCTTCCAGACCATGCACCGTGATGGTAATATCCATCACCCATTTCGGTAAAAGCATCATGGAAATCTCTTCAAACCACAAGACGCCGCCGGTAATGATCATGATCAGCGTGGCGAACACAACCGCGAGATATTGAAATTTCTCTATGAAACGGAAGCGCCCGTATTTCGGAGGGTGTTTCGCAATTCCGAAATTGTATAGAAGCGAGCGGACAGCCATTCTTATATCACCGGCTCTCGGTATTATCTCGCGGGCATCTCTGTTGCCCTGCGCTGAAAAGATCACGAAAAGAATATGATAAATACCTAACAACACGAGGACTGTAGCAGCGATCCTGTGGAGAGTTCCTCGCAGGACAAAAATTGCGGGTATAAAAATGATGGAGCGCAATATTTCCGACTCCGGAAAAAGCAGTGGGAGTCCAGTCAGGATCAGAGTGATGAAGGCGAAAATCAGAACGATATGCTGGATTCGGTACGAGAGCGGAAATCTTAAGTAGTACCTCTCCTGCTCGGCATCATTTTTCGGGTTTCCATGTCTATCCATA
>JBFMBQ010000164.1:0-4183 GCA_040755115.1 bacterium | reverse complement strand
TCCTTCACCGATGCAACAACCCGTTCCATATCCTTGTTATCTCCACCCTTCATCTGCACCCAGATGTTTGCCCACTCATAATTGTAATCTACAAAGTTGTCAAGGTCGTTCGGGTCGCCGGACATAAGAAACAAAAAAAGATACTGACCGATTTCCTCCCTCGTTTTCGGTATGGTGTTGGATTCTGGGTTCTCATCGTGGAGCACAAAACTGATGCGCTTGATGATGTCCGCAACAGATGAAGTTTTTCCAACGATTCCCAGAGACTCAAGATGCCGCTGAAGTGAATCAATATAGGCGATTGCCTCAGGCTTTTTTATTGCTTCTTTCTCACTGCCCTTAAAAACAATATACGACATATAAGTACCGCCAAAATGTTCATTCATCACCCTGTCCGCTACCCTGATCTTGTGCCCCTTCTTGAACCAGTTCACAGGATTGTCATTAATGTTTATCCTTGAAATTCCATATATTGCGATCAGTAAGACAAGTGCAGTGAGAGTCAAAATAATCTTGCCGTTCCTGAACGCAAAATTGCCGAATGAGCGCAGCATATTATTGTTTTTATGTCCTTCTGCATCTTTTTCTGGTTCATCTGTTTGTTCTGTTTGTTTTGTCAGCATTATATACGCCGGTATGAAAGTAACAGTGAGAATCCAGGCGACCAGAATACCGAAGGCAACGAATAGACCGAATATGCGAACAGGCGGGATCGGCGTCAACGCAAGCGAAGCAAACCCGACCATTGTCGTCAGCGATGTAAAAAGCATCGGTATGAACAACTCTCCCATTACCGCTTCTAAAGTTTTTCTCTTGTCCCTCAGAACCGCGAACTTGTCATGATATTCACTCAGTATATGCACGCTGTCCGCTACCGAAATGGGCATAAGGAAAATCGGAATCATTGAACTCATAATATGCACGGTGAAACCTGTGCCTATCAGAAGCCCCATCGTCCACACAATACTTACCATTGCCACGATCATCGGCGAAAAGACAAGTTTAAGGCGACGGAAAAAGTAAAGAAGTATAAGAAAAACCACCATCCCTGCCAGCGGCGCGGTAATTCCCATCTGAAGAAACATCTCGTAGCCGAAGGTATCCTCAGCGACAGGCAGCCCTGCGATGTAATACTTTTCATCGCCTTTATATTTCCTGATGATTTTTTCTATCTCTCTGGATATGCGGTGAGCCTGATCCTTTCTTTCTATCGGAACATAGAGCGCAATCCCCTTCTTATCGCTGGAAGCGAGTTTATCCGCATACAAAGTGTTTCCCAGAATTGCAATGCCGATCTTTTTTGCCTCAACATCGCTGCCGACAGCGCCTTCAATGAATCTTTTGACCTCAATAAGCCCACCACCTGCTGTTACATCATCAGAAAATGATGGGGATATAAAATCATCCACCTTGATCCCTTTTATCTTTACAATCTCCTGAGAAATCTTATCAATCCTGTTTAAAATATCCGCTTTGAAAACTCCGCTTTCGTTGACAATACCGATGACTATCAGGTCGTTTATCCCGAACCGCTCCTTCACTGCGTTGTGGAAAACCCGCACCCTTTCATTTTTCTCAAGCATGTTTTCGGGATCGGTGTCAATCTTGATCTTCGGAAATTGCGCAAGAAAAAACAGGGTTAACACCAATGTTATTATTATCACCAGTTTAGGATGATCCATTGAGAAGCGAACTATGTTTTTCATAATATTTTCTCCATTTTATTATCAGATGTTATTTGATCTTGTTAAAACCACCTGATAAAAGGTGATATAATAAGGACAAGTATTCCAAGCACAAGGCAACGGTCGCACCATTTTCTCCTGATTGCTCTGATGGTAAAAAATTCTTTTTCATCTTTGGGATTTGGGGTTTCGCCTTCCCTAAATCTGGCAAAGATTTCTTTTATCTTTGGATTTATATAAAAAGCGCCATAAAATTGTATTGCAACCATACCGAGAACGAGCAATTGTTTCATCCAGAATGCTGCCATCGCAATTGTGGTCATTTCTTTAAGACGACCATGAATGAGAAGGTGCACCAAAGGCATCCCGATGCCAGTCGCATACAGTACAAAAATCGCAAGCATGCATATCGCAGGCTGTGTAGTGATCACATCTTCCTCAAGTTTATCCATCGTATATATAATCTTTTTTTCATATCTTGCCCTCGCTCTCACAATGCGGGACATGTAGTAAGGTCCGCCAACGCATACGACAAGCGCCAGATTGTGAAGTCCAAGTAGAATACTGTTAATTGCCTGTTCCATGAATTTTTACCTCTTGATATACTTAATTTTTAACTGAGCAGGGGCAAGGCATGCCTTGCCCCTACTAAAATGTCAACACACGATCGGAATCTGCGACCCATTCTACTAACTCCGGCATCGTGCCTATCGCTATTTCCGATTTAAGATTGCCCATCCCTATCCCGCACCGGGTGATACAGGTCTTACACAATTTTGCCTCCGCTCCCTTGCTGATTGCGTCTATGAGCATACCCTGAAGATCGTAATCCACTCCCTTTTCAAGCCCTTCACGGGCAAGATCAACTGCATCGTTCATAAGAAAAACCCGAACCCCCATTCCCTGTCCCAGCGCTGTATCAACCAGCCGAAGCGCATTCCAGGTAACATCCGTTCCATCGTAAGGATTTTTGTTGAGAATGATCAAGATTTTCATAATTCACCTTCCTTAATTTGTGCTCACTGTTTTTTTTGTTTTTTCAACAACTCATGAGCCGATTTTTCCTCCCGCTCAAGTTTCTCCAGAAGTATCTCCCTTATGATGTCAAAAGCCTTGATAATTTTCGGATTAGTCAGCGAATAATAGATCGTTACGCCATCCCGTCTCGTTTTTACGATGCCTTTCTCCCTCAGAATAGACAGGTGTTGCGACAGATTCGCCTGGGGTATACTGGCGAGTTTTGAGAGTTCACCCACAGATTTCTCACCATCGCGTAGAACACTTAATATCTCAAGCCGTTTGGGACTTGTAAAAATCCTGCACATTTGCGCATGATATTCGTATAATCTGTCAACCATGCCGCACATCAATAGTTCATTATATTCTAATATTAGAATATATAAACTTATTTGTCAAGCCCCCGATAAAATTTTTTGCATATCAGAAAAACTACAAATATGATTTATTATGGTCAATACAATGAAAACACAAAAATGTCTGCGTATATCTGCGTCTAAAAAGACTTCTATTTCTTTTGTGGTTTTTTCCACGATTCTGTTAGTATCGTTTTCCATTTTTGCTGACAAGGAAGGCGCCGATCGCGATCTGTTTACCATCGCCCAGATACACTACCACGGCGGCGGCGACTGGTATCAGGACCGCACATCTATGCCCCGACTACAGAAGCGGTTTGAACAATTGTTCGGTATACCCGCAATGGATAAACGAGTAGAAATTGAACTGACAGATGACGACCTTTTTTCTTATCCGATGCTCTTTATGACAGGGCACGGCAACATAGTCTTCTCACCCGAAGAAGCCGCACGCCTGCGTCAGTATCTGATGCAGGGCGGCTTCCTGTGGGCTTCCGATGATTACGGAATGGATACCGCTTTCCGCAGAGAAATGAAGAAAGTTTTTCCCGACCGCGATCTTGTTGAACTCCCCTTTGACCACGAAATTTATCACATCTTTTACGATTTCCCAAAAGGACTCCCTAAAATACACGAGCATGCCGGCGGGCCACCGCACGGTTACGGAGTTTTCATCGGCGACCGCCTCGCAGTTTTCTACGATTTCAACACCGACATCGGCGATGGACTTGAAGCCCCTTCCATCCACAACGATCCCGAAGAAAAACGCGAAGATGCCTTCCGCATGGCGATAAATATCGTCCTGTACGCAATAAAAAATTAGATCCCGGATTGTTCCTGATCTAAAACATTGGCGTTAAGATGAGTGAGATGTGAGAAGTAAGATGTAAGATGATTTTTTCGTCTTACTTCTAACATCTCCCGTCTAACATTAAGGCGAACTCTTTCTTAGAGAGTATGAATAGTACAGGTTCATATCTTTGAAAATGTATATCAGTTTAATTAAAATGATATATAAATGAATGAAATTTTGTTGGAAAATCGCATAGAACGGCTCCATATTCCTACTGGAGACGCCTGCAATAACAGATGTATTTTCTGTAATGAATATCCACGGAAAAGAGG
>JBFMBQ010000163.1:0-6669 GCA_040755115.1 bacterium | reverse complement strand
GGCCTGCTCATCCATACGGGGAGGCCTTACCCAGGACAGCGAATCCTGTTTTAACTTCGCACCTCTCAACCCAGGGACTCTCACTTCATCCCAGCCCAGGCAGACTCAAAAAAAGAAAGGGAAAAAAAGAAAAAAACTAAAAAAGGAGGCAAAACAAAAACAACAAATTAAACAGGTGTAGGACAACATCTCCGTATGTGCCACCCCCAAACTCGTTTGGGGGTGCCGCAAAGCGCAATGTGGAAATCGCATTATTTTCGGAGTGCGACATCACGATCTCTACTTAGATTGCGGCAACATGTTGCCTCCTTAAAAATGAAATCCGTGTCCATCCGTGCCAAAAAATCTGCTGCGCGCCTTACACTTTGCACTATGCTTATCACATTTTGCACCTCGCACTTTTTGCGCCATGTTCTTGTTATTGAAAAGTGTACATTTTAACTTGTATAATAATAAAGGCGTATATCTGTATAATCAGGAAAAAGAAAAAATTTACAATTTATAATTAAATGAACTCGTTTCTCTTTTCAAAGATCACTCTATCGGGTTGATATGAAACATGTCGTGAGCGTCAGCATCGGCTCGTCAACAAGGGATCACTCCGTTGAAACGGAAATACTCGGTGAGAAATTCCGGGTGGAACGGATTGGCACAGACGGCGACGAGAAGAAAGCGGTTGAGTTGATACGCTCGCTTGACGGCAAGGTGGATGCCATCGGGCTTGGCGGCATTGATCTTTACTTGATTGCGGGTAAAAAGAGATATATCATACGCGATGCAAAAAAATTGGCGAATGCTGCAAAAAAAACAATCGTCCTTGACGGCAGCGGGATGAAGAACACGCTGGAGCGAATGATCATCCGCGACCTCGTTGCTGAGGGTAAATATCTGCGGAAAGGATCCAAGGTGCTGCTTGTGAGTGCAGTTGACCGTTTCGGAATGGCGGAAACTCTTTATGAAAAAGGATGTGATGTTATCTTCGGCGATTTTCTTTTTGCGCTTGGGTTGCCCATACCGGTGAAATCTCTCGTCTCGCTGCGCATACTCGCTGCAATTCTGCTGCCGATTTTTACCCGCCTGCCGTTCAAGATGCTGTATCCGACAGGGAGCGAACAGACACACCGCAAGCCTAAATTCCAGAATTATTTCCAATGGGCGGAAGTAATAGCGGGCGACTTTCATTTCATCAAGAGAAAAATGCCGGATGATCTCAAGAACAAAATAATTCTCACCAATACGGTTACAAGCAAGGATGTAGAGGAACTGAAAACGCTGGGTGCGAGCGTTCTTATCACGACCACCCCGGAGTTTGAAGGTCGCTCCTTCGGGACGAATGTCTTTGAGGGCATCTGCGCTGCGATGCTCGGCAAGAAAAAAGACGATATGCCTTCAGAAGAGGAATATATTGATCTGATAAAGAAGATGGGATTTGGACCGAGAATATCGAAATTGAATTAAATTGACAGGGCAGAATAAACAGGATTAATGCCTTTCGGGCGTAAAATGTTTCACCCAAAAAAATTTTAAAAAACACTTGACAAGAAAAGATATGGTAGTAAAATTAGAATGAAAATATTATTAGATTCGGCACTTAACTTCAACTCACATACATCATTATCTAGGAATTTATTGCAATTGGCAACATAGTTGCAGTATTTGTATTGGAGTTGTAAACGGTTAAGTTTGATGTAACCGGCAATTGATGTATTCTGGAGGCAACCTTGATAGTCAATACTTCACGATTTGGCGAAATTGAAGTCCGTGAAGAAGAACTCTTCACGGCGGTTCACACTGTCCCCGGCTTCCCCAACAGCACTCATTATTTCTTCATTGAACGCAAAAATATTGCCCCATTTAAATGGATGCAATCAGTTGAAGAACAAGACCTCACCTTCGTCGTTGTTGAGCCGCATCATTTCTTTCACGATTACACACTTCACCTCAGCACTTTTGACCTTGAGGAACTCGGTATCCGCCGCGGTGAAGAAATATATCTTCTTGTTATTGTAGTGCTGCCGGAAGACCTGACAAAAATGACGGCGAATCTCAGGGGACCTCTGGTGTTTAATTTGAAAGATCGCTGCTTTAAACAAGTGTTCGTTGAAGGCGAAAAATACACAGTACGCGAATCCATACTGGAAGGCATACGCCGTAAAGAAGAAGCAAAAATCAAGGAGATAGGGGAGAAGACGGAGGCGCAGGAGTCGTGAGTTAAAAGGCAATTCAAAAACAAGGAAGATTTCACGCAAAGGACGCAAACGATTTAAAGAACGCAAAGAAGCAAGTGAATAATACAGGAGGCATTAAGTGCTGGTTCTTACGAGAAAATTAGAAGAGAGCGTGATGATCGGCGATAACATTGAGATCAAGGTTATATCGGTTCATGGCGAAACCATAAAACTTGGCATAACCGCCCCGAGAAACATACCAGTTCACCGCAAGGAAGTGTATGAGGAAATAGAACGCGAGAACATACTTGCGGCGTCAATGGGAACGCAGATTGAGAAGATGGACATACTGGAACATATTTTCAAAGACAAGGAAAAACTTGAGGCAGCAAGAAAGAAGGAAAAAGAGAATAAAAACACAGAGGAATCTTCTTAATTAAGATTGTTCAAAGTCTGACAAAAACAGGGAACGATCCCAGAGATCACATTCCCGATGAATCTTGACAACTGAATATCGGATCGTAAGGGTTGGTAATAATAAGGACAGGCTTCAGAATGCCGGCAGTTACTATAGAAAAAAGCCGGTCAATTGGAACTGTCCTCTCAAAATAGATTTTACTGTAGGGATTAAAACAGGGGAGAGGAGGTGGAATGCCCTGGCTACCTGTGCCCGAAGGTAAATAGTGCAAAAGGGGAGGCAATGGATTTGTCTCTCTGGGGATTTCTGGTGGCTCCAGAATCCATAAAAAAAGAGCACAAGGAGGAGGTAAACCATGTCAGTTACTAGGATCTATACCAACCCAGAGGCAATGCTGGCAAGAAGAAACCTGGGGGTCCTTGAAGATCAAATAAGTACTACTATCAGGCATCTTTCAACCGGTCTGCGGATAACCCGCGGAGCGGACGACCCCTCAGGACTTGCTATTGCAGGTAAGTTTGAGGCGCAGATGCGCGGCGCGACTACAGCGATCCAGAATGCAGAGGACGCGCTTTCCATGTTGACGCTGGCAGATGACACGGTAAACACAATGATGGAACTGCTGCAAAGGGCGCGCGACCTGGCGGTGCGCTCGTCATCGGAGGCGACGATGACCACGGCACAGAGAACAGCCCTTGAAAACGAGTTGTGGGATATAGGGGCTGAAGTCAACCGTCAGGCGCAGGCTGTAACCTTCAACGAGCGAGAAATTCTTAACGGAGGTTTGAGCCAGGCTGTTGTGCAGGTCGGTGCAGATAACGATGCAAACCAGCGAATAACGATGAGCGTGCCTCGCATCTCGTGGGGCGACCTTAACGGGGTGGATTTGTCGGGTATCGCTGTGAGTACAGCCACGGCGGCGCAATCAGCGATTGATTTTTTGGACAGTGCTATCAACGCCGTAGCGACTCTACAGTCTGCCATCGGTGTGCAAGAGCGTAATCTTCAGTATGTTATTGAGGATTTAAGTTCTGCGGAATACAACATGGCGGCTGCAAAATCGCGAATTTTGGACGCCGATATGGCGCAAGAGATCGCTGATCTCGCACGCCTGACGATTATCACCCAAACAGGTGTTGCTGCGCTTGCGCAGGCTAATATGCAGCCTCAGGCTGTTCTTACTCTGCTTGGTACTGTGACCTAGGGTGTTTTGTTTTACATAAAGAGCCTCCGCTCATACGCGGAGGCTTTTTTATTTTGTCATCTCGTGTTTCTTATCAGAGTTGTCAGGAGAAATGAGGATACAAGAGCCAAAAGCGCACCAAACAGAAATGCTGTCTGTGCCCCGAATTTCTGCCACAGTATCCCCATAACCACGCTTGATGGCAGTGCGCCGATGCCAATTATGAAATTGTAGATACCGTAAGCGGAACCCCTGATTTCTGCCGGGACAAGATCTGCCACGAAGGCTTTCTCCGCGCCTTCGGTCAAGCCGAAAAAGATGCCATACAGCGCAAACAGCAGCCAGATTTGATACCGGCTGCCTGCATAAGCAAACCCAAAATAAACCACGCTGTAAATAAGCCAGCCGCTGATTATTGTCTTTCGCCGCCCCATTCTGTCGGAGATGATTCCACCGGGCAGCGAACTTGACATCTTTACGATGTGCAGAACCATCCATAGTATCGGAATAAGCGCAATTGATACACCTGCCTCTTTTGCCCTTAATATTAGGAACGCATCGCTTGAATTACCGAGCGTGAAAAGCAGAATCGTGAAAATAAAAAATTTAAAATTTCTGTCATAAGGTTTAAGTGTTAACTTTAATGGTATCGGTTTGCAGTCTGTTATGTTCTCTTTTTCTTCAACTGCGAACAGGACAACAAGAACTGCGATCACAGCGGGGATAAAAGCGAGCCAGAAAACTGTCCTGTAACTTGTTGTTACAAAGTGCAGCAGGAAGAAAGCGATGAGCGGACCTGCCACAGCGCCTGCATGATCCATTGCGCGATTAAAACCAAAGGCTCTGCCCCTGTCGCAGGCATCGCAGCAATCGGCTATCAGAGCGTCGCGCGGAGCAGTCCTTATCCCTTTGCCCGTTCTGTCAAGGAAACGCACTATAAGCACATGCCAGCCGGCAGTCGCTGCCGCGATAAGCGGTCGCATCAACGATGAAAGAGTGTAGCCTATGGCAACTAAGGTTTTGCGCCTGTTCAACCTGTCGGAAAGCCAGCCCGAGAACAATTTCAACAGGCTTGATGTGCTTTCGGCAACCCCTTCAACCAGACCCACAAAGGCTGCCCCCGCCCCCAGAACGCTCGTCAGAAAGATCGGCAGCAGCGGATATATCATCTCACTGCTCACATCCGTGAAAAAACTTACCAGACTCAGAAAAAAGATATTTTTTTCAAAACCGAATATTTTTTCGTCTTTTTTCATTAAGAAAGATAAGAATAAAAAATTTCTGATACATTATTTATTCAGATGCCGATAGTTACCGTCTCACATCTAACCATCTAACATCTTACTTTATATTTTGAATGGATAATATGGTCTGAAGCCGAGAGTTGATTCATCAATCGGTTGGGGTGCAAGGAGATTATCAATTGTGTAAACCTGTTCGCTGCGTAAGGTCATCCCCATCTCCGAACGCTTGCTCATGATGATCGCCTCGCGCGGGCACGCCTCAACGCAGTAGCCGCAGAAGATGCAGCGCAGCATATCAATGTTGAACTGAACAGGGTATTTTTCAATCTCAGGATTCGGGCTTTCTGCCGCAACGATGTCTATGCAGTCGGCAGGACACACCGTCTGGCACATAAAGCACGCCGTGCACCTCGGGCTGCCATCGGGATGGCGGGTGAGTATATGCAAGCCGCGAAAACGCTCGGAATATTTTCTCTTCTTTTCGGGATAAGATATTGTGGCAAGGTCGTGGCGCACCAGATGGCGCATCGTTACCGCCATGCCGCGCATTATTTCTATCAGATAACCGAGCGATACAGGTTCTTTTACCTTCATGCGGCTGCCTCCATATCAATCGCCTGTGATTATTCCTTCTTCTCCGATCTTATCGTAATCAAGACCGCTGAATTCACTTACCTCGCTTGCCATTCTTTTAAAAATTTCTGATGCCGTTGTCCCTTCAACATCGCCGCCCGCCGATTTTATTAGTTCTGAAATCACCGCTGTCGCATCCCTCGCATCTCCCGGCGGTTTCACCGCTGCCCGAATGCGTTGTATCCGATCTTTGTAATTTGTGAAAGTTCCATCCTTCTCGGCAAATGACGCAATCGGCAGGGCGATGTGTGCCGCATCTGTTGTCTCGTCTTTCATCTCGCTTAAAACTGCCACAAGAGGAATTCTTGAAAATATCGCGCGAAGGTCTGCATCTTGCTTCCTTCCAATTACATCCTGGTTCAGGATCAGGAGCGCATTGATTTTCCCTTCTCTTGCCCCTGCAATAATGCCGTTTACATCAAGCCCGCCGTTCGTCGGCGTCATTTTCAGGTTGAGCGCGCCGCGGGTGTTCGGGTTTTTGTCCAGCCTTCTAAGTAGATGATCTTCCATCTTTTCGTAATTCTTGTGTCCCTCGTCAACTCTGAAATCAAGATTCGGTGAATTGATTATGTCTGTGATATATTTTTTGAATATGTAGTTTTCTTCATTTGTAGCGGCAGGCGAGGCGATGGCGGCGATTGCAGATGCGCCGAACTCGCTGCGGATTTCCATCAGGCGTGTGTTAAGTGTTTTTATCGCTTCTTCCCAGGTTGTCGCCGACGCGGAGCCGTTCGTGCGGATAACAGGCTTGGTAAGACGCTGTGTTGACATAACCCGCTCATAACTCATCCGTCCCTCATCGCATATCCAACTGCTGTTCACGGCAGGGTTTCTGCGGGCGACGATCCTATAAATGACATCGTCTTTATGGTCAATGCGGATATTACAGCCGGTGCTGCATGAGGCACAGATGGAAGGCGTAGAATTAAGAAACCACACGCGGCATCTGAAGCGGAATTTCCCGCTCGTCAATGCTCCCACGGGACAGATGTCGGCAAGGTTACCGGAGTATCCGTCAACAAT
>JBFMBQ010000162.1:0-6497 GCA_040755115.1 bacterium | reverse complement strand
AACCACGGGAATGCCAGAACAGGACTCATGGTGTCCATTTTCTTCCTTTATATCAACGGCATTGATATAGAAACCGATGACAGACTTGCCGATGCGATAAACGGAGGGACGGAAAAAGTAATCGATCCGTTAGAGTTTGAACGGGTTCTGTGGGGCATTGTACGATCAAATTGAAATCTGCTGAAAGGAACACACCTATGGGATATGCAACTGTTTTTTGGATAAGAGAAGAACCAATACGGCAGGCTTTCGTTGGCCTTTCATCCGATGATATTATTGCTGAACATCCCGATATATTGAAAGAAATCGGCAGCAATGTTTTTAAACTCATTATCGGTTATCCAGGAGACCCTTTAAAATATTCCTACAGGGGTCATGAAGACGTTTTTTGCCGTGTGGAAACTGCCATTCATTCAACATGGTTTGCATATTTTGTCTGGACCGGGCAAGACTTGATTTATCTTCCGTATAGTGCGGATCCTTCAGATGCTGTTACTCTCGACCATGGGAAACTGTTCTATGAAATTGAGTCTCGGATGCGGAAAGACCGCGTTGTTAAAACGCTGAGTGGCAAGGAACAAAACGAGCGAATTAAACTGGCAATGGCTCGCGGAGAATCTGCAAAGAAGGTCGAGACTGAAAATTCTATCTCGTCAGCCTATGCAAGCATATATTGGGCGTATCAGGATTGGTCAAGAGGGTACAATTTTAAAGAACCAGATGAATCTGAAATGCTCACATTGGCCGAAACTGGTGAATGGCCTGAAGACTATTTATTGCGAAGAGGGCTTCATCTGCCTTCACAAGAAGTGGGACATGTTATATATCGTCAAATGACGAATCGTATGGATTATGGAAGTGAAAATTTCAGGCATGAGATTCATAAAGTCGCTACAATAACAAAGTCTGAGTTCGCAGTTTTTGTTTGGCACAGAAACTGCCTTCGACATATTTTGGATTTACCCGAACTATTTGGACATTAAAGCACGATGTTGAGCGGTCAAGGCGCCGAAGAAAATTTCAAAACCATGAAAGTTTTTCCCGAAAGTGTCGTCTATAATAGTAGACGTCGCAATGACGCGAGGAGAATCATGCTATCTTTGATGGATTGAATTGGCAGGTGCAGAAGAAGAAAAACATAGAAAATTTTTTAAAAACCATGAAAGATTTTTCGTAAAATGGCGACTATAATATATACAAAACAATTTTCAGTGAGGACAAATATGCTCTAAAAACTGCTATCCGGCTGAAAGGTGAGAGAACTCGAGAGGGTTACTGTTGTGTTTTTGTGCCCGAAATACGGGTTCCGAACCTTGAAAAGCCGGGTATGGCATGTATGTGAGGGCTGAATCCTCGCTCCAACAACCTCCAAAATAGCCCGTGTAAACCAGCGGCTCCTCTAAAAGCCCCAAACAATACCCCATATCCGAACTGAAGTGATTTGAAATTGGCGTGATTTTGATCGCTTGCAGGACACGCCAAGCACAAACTCTTGGTCTGCCGAAACCTGTGCTCCGTAGATTTTGCCTGTCGGTAGACCGCCTAAAGAAATGCTTGTGAGTACGGTTGTGTTTCACCGTGCCTGAATTTGGAGAGGGGATATAGCCATGGATAAAAATGCGCGCGTTTTTGAAGTAAATGACCCGGAGATGGAGAACATGGTTCTCTTCAGAAGAAAAAGACAAGCGGTTCACGCCTCGCGGGAGATGGAAAGACAAATCAAGGAAAAAAGGAAAGACACAGAAGTGGGAATCGCCCTTGCCCACACCAGACGGCGCGGGTTCAAGTGGTGCATCACGGAAAGTAATAGACCTATTCGGAGGATATGAAATGGAAATAATCAAGGACATTTCAGAAGCCTTATTAGAACGAGAAAGTTTTAAGAAACAATACGAATGTCTCGTGAGATATGAGGCGAAAAAGCACGCACGTAACGCTGAAGAAGCAGAGGACATCGCCCAGGATGCCTGGCTCAGAATATTCAGCCGGTTCAGTGATTTGGAAAAGTCGGTAAAAAACCTGCCGGCATGGATTCGGGTTGTGATCCGAAACGCGGCGATAGACCACTTGAAAAGAAACCGTGTTCATCACTCTTTAGAGGAATATGCAGCGATCTCTTCAGAACAAGCAGGGGATGATACAGAATATGTGGCTATTACAAAATGCCAATTTCACGAAATCCTCAGCGAGATAAAAGACCTTCCCACCCTGGAGCGCAAAATTGTTGCCGGAATCGTATCGGGCGAGAGTGAAACCGAAATTGCAGCGACGCTCGGCAAAAGCAGGAACGCCATTTACCTCTGTCTCCACCGCTTGCGCAAGCGGCTCTCGGAGCGCGAACCTTGAAAACTGAAAAAATAATAGAAGAAGTCCCAGCGGGGGGCACCCCGAGGGGCTCAAGCAAGCAATGCAAAAAAACTAAAAGGGAGGGTAACATGAAACTTATACCGAAAGTAGAAAACTGGAAGGTATTAAAGGAAATACCAGCCACCCTGTGCAGCGACAGAACTTACGAAGCGATAGGGTTGCAACGGGGTTGGGATGACATCATCGTCAACATCCTCAATAGGCGATTTGAGAAGGAGCGCGAAAGGTTAGAGAAAGAAGTCGCCGAACTCCTCGCCGAGGCAAAGAAGGCTGAAAAGCCGGCAGCCTAAAGCACAATGGCTGGCAAGGGAGAGCCCTCACACAGAGGGTTCTCCCAAGTTTTTTAACTCATATTAAAACAATATTGGGAGAGATGTTGATTACTCGCAACACGCCCTGCCTGAGAAATACCGCCTTCGGATATTTCGCCGGCTGACAAACATATCTCATTCCCGACTTCCCTGAAGCGCGCTGGCTTTTTCATTTTTTTTCTGAAAGAATATGCACTTCTTTGGCGTCTTAATTTAAGATGAGTAGTTGTGGATGATAAAACCATGAGTTTCGGAGGATAAACATGGAAGAACAATTAAAACATGATAAATCATTACCTCATAACGCCGAGGCAGAGCAAGCAATTCTCGGTGCGATAATTATTGATGGCAAACAGTTAAGTGAAGTTATTGACATAATTAAACCTGAGCATTTCTATCAAGAAGGTCATAGCCTCATCTATGAAACGATATTGGAAGTAACATCAAAGGGAGAAACGGTGGATATGGTAATACTGGTGGAACAACTTGACGCTAAAGGGTATCTTGAGCGAGTTGGCGGAGCGGATTATATAAAAACGCTCGTGGAACAAGTGCCGAGTGCCGAACATGCTCCCCAATACTCAAAAATTGTGAAAGAAAAATACCTCCAGCGCGAGATTGTAAAAGCCGCTAACTCTATTTTGGAAATGGGAAATCGTTGTGATGAGAATATGGCTGATTCAATTTTGAATAATACATCAACGATTGAAAAGATGATTTGTGAACTTGCTCGGAGCACCAGTAATGAGATTATTTCTCTTAAGGATGCCGTTAAACAAACTTTCAGTATTTTAGACAAAAGTTATAGGCACGAACAAAAAGGCTTGTCGTCCGGCTTGAAAAATATTGACATTATAACCGATGGCTTTATGCCGTCTGATTTAATAATACTTGCTTCAAGACCAGGCATGGGCAAGACATCCCTTGCATTAAATATCTGTGAACACATCGCTGTTAATTTACAAAAATCAATCGGAATATATTGCCCTGATATGACACTCGAACAACTTACGACACGAATGGTTTTGATGCAATCCGAAGTAAATTCAGTTTCTCTGAGGAAAGGTCTCGTGACTGAAGAAGAGTGGGGACGAATTTTTGATGCAATGGACAAACTGGCGCGAGCACCGCTCTACATATTAAAGGTGCCCCCAATCCCTGTCATGGAGTTATGTGCGAAAGTGCGCCGCATGAAGAGCGAACACGGCATTGAATTTTTTGTTATTGATTATTTTCAACTTTTGTATACAGAAGAAGATTCTGGGAAGTGGAAACAGGAGATGTCATTTATCAGCCGACAACTCAAACATCTTGCTGTTGACCTTGACATTCCGATACTTTGTCTTTCTAAACATGGACGAAGTGACGAGCATCACAAGGACAAGATACCAATGGTTGCCGATCTTCAAGAATCCTTTGCCATTGAAGAATTTGCGGATGTGGTAATGTTTTTACACCGATTAAGAGGCGAACAAGAAGGACGCGAAAACCATGAGCCTGAAAGTGAGCGTGTTAAAAGAATGAAACTCATCATCACTAAAAATAATAACGGCCCAACAGGCACAGCGCAGCTGGCATTCAACCACAAAACAGGCAAGTTCACCGACGCGGAGGCGGAAAACGCACAGGAATCAAAATGAAAGGAAATTCCAATGCCGGACAGAATCGGTTGGAAATGCTATAAATGCGGCAGGGTGAATTACCCTTATTGCCAGAAAGCGATCATTTTACAGACTGCAACATCTTTATGAAATTCCTTTTTGGCTTGTGGGCAAGCTGCACCTGTTCAAGGTAAGTCACGAATTCCTTTTCTTTTCCGATACTTTTCATAAGTGCACCGATTTTCTTGATGAGGTTCACTGCCTGCTTGTATGCGTAATTGTTTTTCTGGTTAACGATGGCGTCAATGTGGGCGCGATAAACCTTGGCTGCGTCTTCAGGGTGTTCCTTTTCCCGGAGCGCGGCAAGTTTGAACCATAATTCCATATCACAGCCGCCGGCATGGGCTTCCTTCCACGCCTCCTCGTTGTTTTTCTCCCATAGAAGTATTTCTACCAGTAAGGAATGGTCAGCGTCTCTCCAGTACCAGCGCGAACCAGCGGATTTCTTTTTCTCTTTTTCTATCTCTTCCCGGATCAGTCCAAATGCCTTTTCACGCCACTGTGCCCATTGCCCCGCTTTGTCGGCATGGCATTTCAGTGCCTGATAATCATTCAAGCAAGGACTCTCGGAAAAATTCAACCATACAAGTTTCATGGCTTCATCGTGTCTTTTTCTGCGGTGATATTCATCGGCAAGGAATTCACGAAGGCGCGAATCGGTGTTTTTCGGAAATGCTTTAACTCCAGTCTCAGCCCACTCAAGCGCTTTATCGTATTTCTTATGTTTCTTGTAAAGTTCCGCAATCTGAAGATATGAATATGCGTGAGACAGGTCCCGCTTTTTTACCTCCACCTGCGCCTCTATGTCGCCTGTTTTTTCAGCCAGTTTTTCCATGATGCTGGTTACACGGAAATTCTTTCCATATCTGTCTGAATTGCTTTCGTCCGGTTTCAGTGCGCGAACCTTGCTCCATCGCTCCTCGGCGAGTTTTTTGTATGTCTCTATTCCTTTCCTGCCCAGCACGGCGGCATAAGTGTCCACAGCGCCGTAGAAAGTGTCCCAGTCCGTGCGCATTTCCCATTCGAACAGACGCCGCGCCAGTTGTTCCGGATCAGGTTTCGCCTTTTTACACGCGGCGAGGTGCAATTCCTGAATCCGCTCCAGAATGTCTCCCATGTAGCCGTCGGAATCGTCCACATTATTCATCGCCTCTTCCACACTGGCGAGCGCGTATTCAGCAAGTTGAATAACTTCTTCAGCATGGCCGTCTTTCAGAAGTTCTTCTAACGAATCAACCACCTCGTCTATGTTGTGGCAGTAATCGTAGGCGTAATGATAATCAACAAAATATCCCGTCCGGACGGCGCTGTCTATTATGTTCCGAAAAGAACCAAGGTCAATGCCCCCGTTTGCGGCTTTCTTTGCCTTATTCAACATCAATCTTTCGCGCAGGCGATCATCGTTCATAGCTTGACCAATTATGATCTCCACGAGATCGCTTTTCTCCATTTCTTTGAGATACACCCTCAAATCGTCCATGGTGACGGCTTTCGTTTTCCGTTTCCCCTGTCCTGATTTCTGCTGCGCGCCGCCGGAAACATCTTCCTTCGCATCTATTACAGACAAGCCTACCGCAACGCAGTGCTTGCAGAAACCGGCATCGTTGTATGCCGGGCAGGTACATTCGCCGTTCACACCGTCCTCGTCCACCCACAAGCGAACACGATAAGTTCGCGTCCCTTCAACTTTCGCCCTTGCTTCGTTCCCATCAATCGCAATTGACCCCACCAGCCCACCCTTGAAATATCCCACGCCTCTTTCGTATGAGCGCTCACCAGCCATCTGCCGAAGCAAAGCCTGCGTGATCGCGGTTGTAATGTTCTCATCGGACTTCTTTGCCTTTTTCTTCATGGACAGATCCTTTCAGTATGACGGTTCATTGTCCCCCAGCCTGTCAATAACCGAGAGTGAACAACGCGAGGTTGATCGCTTCTTCTTTTCCCAATTCAGGTTATCTATTCTACACGACAAAGCGATGAAATATCAAAAGAGGGTTTGCGGGAGGGCGGACAAACTGCTTGCACCAAGTTGGCACCAAGTTGAAACAACTGGGGACTATGTCGGGACCAAGTTGGGACTAAGTTGAGACCAAGTCCGAATTCTACGCATATTAAAGTGAGGCCCGAACAAATGAGGGCAAGTTCCGTACATTTACCG
>JBFMBQ010000161.1:0-2240 GCA_040755115.1 bacterium | reverse complement strand
GAGGCGGTTGATCTCTGCGAGTTCACCCTTCGGGTTCTTATAACCCATGTTTTTTTCAATCTTCCGCATTGCTGCGAGAACCTTTTCAATGGAATTATCAGCGGCATTTTTTGATTTTGCATAAAAGATGATCTTTACATAGGTTCCCATCATCCGGTGGGTCCGTGTGAACTTTTTTTCTATGGCGTGATTTGGATTAGTGCATGAAGAGAATAAAAGTACAGAGGCAAAAAGGTGGACGATGAGAATGTCTTTTGCAGGCATTAAATTAATCGCCTTCGGCGATAAGATATAATCTGCAGATTACACAGATGTATGGATGCACTGCCGTGCGCCCCCGCTCACATCCAGTGAATTGCTTTGTTCAAGGCACGATACACGGCGGTTTATCTCTTCAATATTATTGACGACGAATTCCCTGAATTCTTTGATCTGCGGAAAGCCTTTGTCAAATGCCGTTGCCTTTAACTGTGTAATGGTTTTGTCTTTTTCAAGGATTTCTGTTTCCATGTCGCGAATCCGCCGTGCCGCGTGTCGGCTTGCAGAGAATTGTCCGATTGAACTGCCAAGAATCAGGACAAACCACGAGACGACTGCGGCACAGAGCAGGAGCAGCACGGGAGGAAGGTTCTTGTTAATAATCAACAGATTGATAGTCTGCCTCTGCATCACGATGTTCACATTAAAGAGGGAGAAGGCTGTAAACAGGGCAAGGAAGACGGTGATAATGTAGAATTGAATTTTCATAGGTTGTGCCTCCTTTTATTGCAATCAGAAGTGAATTTCGTTTTCAGAATTTTTCCGTGATGTTTTCTCTCTGTATCTTCGGATGTGAAGATACATATTTGCGAAAATTGCGAGTATAAATCCAGCGATCAGGGAACTTACCATCACGAAAAAAAGCGGAATTTCTATCGGTTCACCGATAAGAAAACTGACCTTTACGATCTCCAGATTTTCTGTTGCAAAAATTATTATGAACAACAAAACAATAAGGAGTAAGAACAATTTAAGCATTGTGCAGCCTTCTCTGGTTCAGTAAGATTAGAGAATATCACCGACTTTGCCCAGCGGCAGCCGCCAGTATTTTCCCTGCAAGGAATGATATATGCCCGCGGCAGAGAAGAACACGCAGAACAGGTAAGAAAAAATCCAGATCAGATAACCTATGACAGGTATCAGCAGACTGCTGACAGCGCATATTTCCCATATCCATAGTTTGAGAGCCTGCCTGCCATGGAAGTAAGCGAATTTGTCTCTTCCATCCCGTGCGAGGAGAGGGACGAGGCTGAATGCGCCCAGAAAGGGTATGATCGTTACAGCGCCCAGGAGTATGCCTGTGTAACCGATGACAGCGAGACGACGCGCGCGGGTATGCTGGCAGACCCTGCGTTCAGTGCAGAATCTATCATTGTCTTCACATGTTTCTGAAATAGATTGTTCACTCATAGCAAACCTCCTGCCGGTTATTCTGCCGGATCACTCCATCGCCAGTTCCTCGTCGGCGCAGCCTTCTCTGAATGCTTTCTCAACTGCCTGAACAAAATCATTCGCCTTTTCTCTCGTCTTTTTTACAAGATCAGGATAATAGCGGTTTAAAACCTCGTAAGACGCCGTTCCGACCAGCACGCCGGCGAGGACACCTCCGAGTATACCCCATGTAAAATTTGTCATGCCTGCACCTCCTTTTCGGTATTAGATTCCGAGCGTAACGAAATGTTCTCACCCGGTTGTTTATCCGAATACAGCATGATGGCGCGCATGCCGACTTTGCCTGTGGAATAATAGTTGACATAACTCCACAGCCCCGCGCTAACGAGCGGTATGAGGCGCGGCACAAAGTAAGCGATCCGTTTTCCCTTGATAAAACTCATCGCCTTCAGGCGGATGCGTTCATTGAGCATCCATTGCGAGCATTTCAGCGAGAGTTTTTTTCGCACCTTCTCGCCGCCGAGACAGAAATAAATTTCATCTATGCGATCCGGCGATTCAATGTCCCTGCCATAAAGATGTGCGACTGCGAGGATAAGCCCGACCTGTTTTGTGAAGAGATAGGCGAGGTCGGCGCCCATCCCCATAAGTGCGATCGGACCGCCGAGCACTCCCCATGCTGCCGCAGAGACCGCGCTTCCGCGCGATGCGTGCTTGATGAGTTTCCGTGCGAGTACTTCCGTGTCGTAGTCCGGATACTTCTCTTTCAGTTCCCGTGCCTTCGCCCGTATTTCCTCTTTGTTAAGATC
>JBFMBQ010000160.1:0-3213 GCA_040755115.1 bacterium | reverse complement strand
TCACGAGAAAATCAACATCGCTGTCCTCATCGGCTTCGCCTCTCGCCGCAGAGCCGAACACGCGAACATTGTGTGCCCCATACTTTGATGTAATTTTAAGAATATCGTTGCGTTTCTTTCGCAATAATTCCATCGTTCCCATATTGTATGCTCCTTATTTTTCAAAGATATGACCTGACCATTATTATACAACAATGGCATGCTTGATGTCTTTATTGACAATAATCTCAACCAGCAAAATATCCTCAAAATATTTAATACCTATGTATTAACATCCCGCAACTTGCAAATTGTTGTCTTTTTTGTCATCAAGTAATAAAATTGAAAAATTAACGGTGTTTAAGCATGACTTCATTTGAAGAACTTTGGAATACAATCAAACAACTCCGCTCCGAGAACGGCTGCCCGTGGGACAGGCGGCAGACGCTTGAGACGATGGCGCCTTATCTGTGCGAAGAAGTGAACGAGGCGCTTGAAGAACTGAAAAAGAATTCTATGGAAGGTTTCAGCGAGGAACTCGGCGATGTCTTTCTCATTCTTCTGATGCTCATTCGGATTGCCGAGCAGGCGGGGCATTTCACTTTAGAGGAAGTTCTCCGCGCCGCTGCCGAAAAGATTATCCGTCGGCATCCGCATGTGTTTTCAGGGCTTGAAGTAGAATCTGAAGACGAGATCATCCGCAACTGGGCGCAGATTAAAGAAATGGAGAAAAAAGAAAAGATCAAGAAAAAGACAATTTAAC
Organism: bacterium; assembly: GCA_040755115.1. Lineage (GTDB taxonomy): Bacteria > UBP15 > UBA6099 > UBA6099 > JBFMBQ01 > JBFMBQ01. Next base: position 2,471 of record JBFMBQ010000160.1, on the reverse strand, counting down.
CACAGATTAACACAGATTAACACAGGTGAACCAGGATAGAAACAAATAAAAAAATGATAGTTCTTTTCAATGAAGGCAAAGAGGAGATGGTGGACAGGCTTGGACTGAAGGGCGCCAGTCTGTCCACGATGGCATCGCTCGGGCTGCCTGTGCCGCCGGGCTTCATCCTCCCAAATGACATCTGCATTGATTACTTCAGAGACAAAAAATTGAGCCAGCAGGTCGTTGACGAACTGAAAGAAAAGATCAGGTGGTTGGAGGGCGAAACAGGATATGGTTTCGGCGATGCAGAGCGACCGCTGTTAGTGTCGGTGCGCTCGGGCGCCCCTGTTCCGATGCCCGGCATGATGGACACTATCTTGAACCTTGGCTTGAACACGAAGACCGTGGCGGGGCTTGCGGAGAGGGGCGGCGAGTGGTTTGCTTATGACTGCTTCAGGCGGTTTATCCAGAATTTCGGCGAGATAGTGTTTGGCGTTGACAGGGCTTATTTTGAGCGCATTCTGGACGATATGAAAAATGAGGTTGGCGCAGATTCTGTAGAAAAACTGGACATCAAAGAATTAAAAATGGTCGCCCTTTTCTTCCGCGGGGCAGTGAAAAGATGGGGTGCGAGGGAGATGCCTGATGATGTAATGGAGCAACTTATTCTTGCGATTGAGGCGGTGTTCAGGTCGTGGGAGAATACACGGGCGGTTGAATACCGCAACCTTTACCGGATACCCCACGATCTCGGCACTTCCGTTACGATTGAGACGATGGTTTATGGCAATCTTGGGAACGGTTCCGCCGTGGGGCTTGCAACCACGCGCGATCCGACAACAGGCGAGAAGCGTCTCTCCGGCGAATATCTTATGAATGCGCAGGGCGACGACATACTCTCCGGAGCGCGCCGTCCGCGATATGTGCGTGAACTCAAGGATGAGTTTCCAGAGATTTATCCTGCCTTCGTTGATGCGTGTGACCTGCTTGAAAAACATTATCGGGACGCGCAGGAGATTGAGTTCACCGTAGAGAACAGACATCTTTATCTCCTCCAGACACGGCAGGCAAGCAGGACGGTCTCATCGGCGATCAAGATTGCGGTTGATATGGTGAACGAGGGATTGATCACGCGCGAAGAAGCAATCCAGCGGATAAAACCTGAAACGCTGGATCAGATACTGCACAGGTATATAGACCCGAAGACGCAGGTGCGCAGTATAGCGAGGGGTATTACCGCATCGCCTGGGGCTGCCTCGGGGCGCGTTGTGTTTGATCATGCGATGGCGGAACAGTTTCAGCAGTCGGGCGAGGGCGCAATACTTGTGAAGGTGGAGACGACTACCGAAGATGTGAAAGGACTTGCCGCAGTGCAGGGGATCCTGACCGCCAGAGGGGGCAAGACAAGTCATGCCGCTGTGGTTGCGCGCGGTATGGGCAAGCCATGTGTTACAGGCTGCGAGGCTGTAACTGTTGAGATAGATAAAAAAATTATGAATATAGGCGACCTTGCAATCAGGGAGGGCGACCTGATAACCATAGACGGCTCTACCGGCAGGGTCTTTCTGGGCATCGTCCCGATGCGCAAAGGAACTATAAGTCCGGAGTTTCGTGAACTCCTCTCGTGGACAGATGCCGTGCGCTCGCTCAAAGTTCGCGCCAATGTGGATACTCCAGGAGAGGCGAAACTCGCGCGGGATTTCGGCGCCGAGGGGATCGGGCTCTGCCGCACTGAACAGATGCTTATGGCGCCCGACCGCCTGCCGATTGTGCGCGCTATGATTATGGCGGAATCGGAGGAAGAGCGCGGAGAGCACCTGCAAAAACTTTCCGAAATCCAGAAACAGGATTTCATAGAGATACTTGAAGCGATGAAGGGGTTTCCGGTAACTTTCCGTCTGCTTGATCCGCCGCTGCACGAGTTTATGCCGACACTGGATTCGCAACTTATGGAGTTGGCGGTAATGCGCAGCCAGGGGATAAAGGGCGAGGAGATGGAAAACAAGGAGATGCTCGTAAGGAGGATCAGATCGTTGAGGGAGGCGAATCCGATGATGGGGCTTCGGGGATGCCGTCTGGGGATATTGTTTCCTGACATAATTGAGATGCAGGTTGAGGCGATAATGGAGGCATCGTGTGCGCTTGCGGGCAGCGGCGTAGAGGTATTCCCGGAGATTCTGATACCTTTTGTCGGGCATGTGAACGAGGTGTGCCGCGTGCGTGCAACAATTGACAAAACGGCGATGAAGGTTATGGAAGGGCGTGGAATTAAAGTAGCGTATTCCGTCGGAGCGCTCATAGAGATACCCCGTGCGGCGTTGACAGCCGGGGATATTGCCCGGGAGGTGGATTTTTTCTCCTTCGGCACGAACGATCTGACGCAGACAACTTTTGGTTTCTCGCGGGACGATGCGGAATCCAAATTTTTATACAATTATATTGATAAGAAGATACTCACGGATGATCCTTTTGACACGATAGATGAAGAC
>JBFMBQ010000159.1:0-3782 GCA_040755115.1 bacterium | reverse complement strand
ACTATTAAACCGAAATTTTAATTGTTGTGAGAAGTAAGATGGGAGATGGTAAACGGGTGATGTGAGAAGTGAGATGGAAGATGATCGTCTACCGTCTTACATTTCACATCTTACTCATCTTAACACCGATGTTTTTAAATCATAAATAATTCGTGGATAAATTCGTGGAATTCGTGGGTTAGAAAGAAACTGATGGTTCATCAAAGGCGTCTGGAAGGTGTTCAACTTTGGTTACGCGTCCTTTTTCGTTCACATAGACAGAGAAAATATCAAATCGGCATTCAAGGTTGTGGAGTTTGTATTTGTCAATGTAATGAGAAGCGGTGTTTGTGATTTTCTTTTCTTTTGAGTAGGTAACGCTTTCTTCAGGGGCGGCGAAGTCGGCGGAGGAACGGGTTTTCACCTCGGCGAAGACGAGGAGATTGAGTTTGCGAGCGATGATGTCAATTTCGCCTGCGTAGCATCTGTAGTTGGTGTGGAGGATAAGGAAGCCGCGGTCTCGCAGGTAGCGAGCGGCGGCGCGTTCGCCGGTGTTGCCGATGGTGCGGCGTTTATGATAAGAGAGCATTATTTTGACGCTGAATACACTGAATCACCGATTGGCGTTGATTATTCGCTAAGGTTTATAAAATCCCGCACGGGTGCGAAGGATTTTCTGTGTATAGGCAATATTCCGCATCTGCGGATCATTTCAAGGTGGCGCCGTGTGCAGTAACCTTTGTGTCTGTTGAAGCCGTATTCGGGGTAGGATGTGTGGTATTCCCTCATCAGATCGTCGCGGTGGCATTTAGCGAGGATGGAGGCGGCGGCGATGGAGTGGCACACAGCGTCGCCGCGGCGGATGGCGCTCTGGGGTATTTTCATGTGTATGCGGTGAATGCCGTCAATGAGAAGGAGGTCGGGCTGGATATGCTTGAGCGAGCATACTGCGCGCCTCATTGCCTCAAGTGATGCGCCGAGGATGTTCAGTTGCTCTATGTCATCAACATCCACGACGCCGATACCGTAATCCAGACATTTTGCAATTATCCGTTCTTTAAATATTTCGCGGTTAGAAGGTGTTAATTTTTTTGAATCATTTACGCCCTTTACTACGCACCCTGTGGGAAAAACCACCGCAGCCGCAACGACGGGTCCTGCGAGCGGACCACGACCCGATTCGTCAACGCCGCACACCGCGCGAAAGCCCATCAGGTATGCCGCTGTCTCAAACGACTGGTCGGGTTTGCACTGCGTTGTGGTCTTTAGTTTTATTTTTTGCCCTTTCATTTCAAATCGGTTTCTGAGCGTTGAAAAATCAATGGAAAATCCGGCACGCCGAACTGAACAATCTCGTTGTCTTCTGTGAGGTAAAAATCCATCTCGTTGCTGCCTATCGTTGCCTTCACGATGTATGTGTCAAGGTCTCTGTCCCCTGATTTCACTTTTTTCGTTCCGCCTGTGATCTGAAGTTTTACTTCAACAATGTTCAATCCTTCGGCGTTGAACATCTGGAAGGCGAAGTCCTGTGGTTTTGTCAGGTCTGCGATTTTCAGAAAGGCGAAGAGTGCGGGTATGCCTGCATAGGTTTCGCTGTTCACTTCTATTTCCTTTGCCTCTGCCACATCGCCGTCCTGCTGTGATTTGACTTTGATGATTTTGCCGTCTAACTGTGCGGAACTCGTGATTTTTGGTTTTCCTGATTTGCCTTTGCGGTTTTCTGTTCTTTCGTAGCGGCGGAATCCGAGATTGGTTGTCATTTCGCCGCTGCTTGTAATTTCAGTAATTTCGTTGTCTGATGTTATTTTGGATTGCATGGAGATGTTATAGCCGGTTTCCTCATGGGCGATTTTTATGTCGTAAGAGCCGAGCGAGCGTTCGTTCAGACGAATGTCAAAGCGCCAATCGCCCGAAGCCCAGCCTTCCGTATCGGTCATTGAGGCAATAATTGGTGCGATGGTTTGTGCCTTTGAATCTTCAGAAGCAAAAGAGGCAGATAAGATTATTAAAGTGCATAATGCAAGATGCAAAGTGCAAAGTGTGTAAATTGGTAAGATGGTAGATGGTAGAAGTAAGATGATATTTAATCGTCTTCCATCTCCCATCTTTCGTCTACCGTTTTCCATCTTTTTAATCTCAACCTCAACCTGAATATTTTTATAATGCCATAAGATTTAAGTCGCGTCCATCCATGCCTGTATTGTGGATGCCGAACAGCCCGAGGATCGTTGGAGCGATGTCAATAATAGAGCCGTGTTCAATGATGCGTCGCGGGAGATCCGGGCCGGCGAAGGCGATGGGAATGCTTGTATCTTCAATGGCGATGCTGCCGTGTCCGCGGGGCCAGCGTTCGTCGGAAAAATAGCAGCCTTCGCCGAAGTTTGAAAAGATTATCATATCGCCGCTGCGTGAGCAGTTCATGCCGTAGATGTTGCGGAACGCCTGCGGGTATTCGTCAAGTTTTTCCCAGAAGAATTTTTCCATCGGGACTATTTCGCCGTTGGAGAACACCTGATAGCCTTCTTCCTGAGATGTGCGGATCAGGAAGAGGGCTGAGCAGCCGTTGGGGCACTGGTCTTTGTCTGGGTAAGCCTTAGTGCAAATACCGGAAGTGCATTTTGCGGCTGGCAAGATATGGGAAACTTCCGGCGGGTCGTGCCAGTTATTGGTTGAGCGGTTTCTGATATAGATTTGGGCGCAACCGCCGACGATGGAGATGTAGCAGTCTGTATGCTCGTTAAATTTTTCCGGTGTTTGAGCGATGTTATATCCGCAGGAGGTGAGTGCGTCTGTAAGGGTTTGAAGATTTATCATCCGCGTGGAGGCGCCGATCCATTCCTGTCCGTGGTCGGAGGTCAGGGCGAAATATGTGTCCGACAGGACGCCTTTTTTTTCAAGTGCCCTGAAGGCGCGCCCTATCAGGGGATCAAGTATGCGTGTCAGGTAGAAGACCTGTCCCATATCGCCGGTGAAGTGTCCCCAGGCGTCAAGGCCTCCGAAATAGAGCGTTAATATATTAGGAAGTGGATTTTTTCGGATAAAGTTGGCTGCGATACGCATAGTATAGGCATCAATAGCGCGGAAGCCGATGCGTGCCTTGTGGCTGGCGGCAAAGTAAAGGACAGCCGTTCTGCCGGGTCTGATCCAGTGTGTTGCGCCGCGGCTGAAGTGGTTGAAGACGACAGCGGTTTCCAGTCCCGCCCAGCCTGCCGATTCGTAGATGGTGGGGACATCCGGGCTGAGGTCCCGGTTTGCTAGTCCGATGTTGTCGCGTAGCGGCAGCAGCACTGTCGGCAGACCGAACAGTTCGTAGCCGAACACTGCTGCGGCGGTTGCCGGTTTGTTATAGTCGCGAATCTCAACCGGGACCTTTTCGCGGTCAAGCCAGGCGTTGCTGACAATCTTATGCCGCTTGACCTGACAGCCTGTGAAAAGTGAAGCCTGTGAGGGAAGTGTTTCCGAGGGAAAGACCGTGGTGCCGTATCGTATCCAGACGCCGCTTTGGAAAATTTCGCTGAAGCCGGGTAGTTTTCCTTCTGACAGAAGGTCGTAAAATACCTCTCTTTTCATACCATCTATCACGAACAATATGACTCGCTTGGTGCTCATGGTGGTTGCGTGTATCGTTTATCGGTTGCGCGGCTGGAATCGGCTGTCGGTGATTGTTATTCGGGTAAAAGACCGTAATACGAATGAAGATTACCGATTCGAGCGGCGCAACCGCAACCGAATCAGATTATTCAAAGGAGAGGTTTTTTTCTTTGAACGACAGCGCTCCCCGGAGGTTCATGGTTTTTATCATG
>JBFMBQ010000158.1:0-8976 GCA_040755115.1 bacterium | reverse complement strand
CCGACATGGAGAGCGACATCGTGATGTCGCACTCCAAATTGATCACTCATTAGATGAAATAATATCATAGATAGAATCGCTCAATTTAGGTATCAATAAATATTCTAAACATCAACACGAGGGGGGGAAAAGGGGAAAAGGGGTGAAAGGGGAAAACGAGATTTATTCGTAAAAATGATAAAAAAGATATTAACAATCTGTGTTTTTTAAATTGTGGAAAAGTGGAAAACTTGAGAAAATTCCTATAGTATTAAATTAATTGAAAACACAAAAAGGCTGATTTGCATGAAGGTGCGGGATACAATAAAATTAATAGAGGAAGATGGATGGTATCTGGCTTTAACAAAGGGGAGCCACAGGCAGTATAAACATCCAGTGAAATCGGGTAGAGTAACGATCGCTGGACATCCAAATGATGATTTGGCGCCCGGGACTTTGAACAGTATTTTAAAACAAGCGAAACTGAAAGAGGAGAAATAGTATGTATCGCTTCCTTGTTGTTATTGAAAAAGCAGATAATAATTACTCAGCATATTCACCAGATTTGCCGGGCTGTGTTGCAACTGGGGCTACCCGCGAAGAAGCGAAACTGAACATGCAAGAGGCGATTGAATTGCATGTGAGAGGACTGCTTGAAGACAATTTGTCTATTCCTGAAGCCAACTCTATTGCGGAGTATGTGGCGGTCAAATAAGAAACATTTCTGTCATGGATTTATATGGATTTTCACGACAATAATTAAAAATTCAAAGTTAAATCTACGCACCTTTCACATTGTACTTAAACTATCTTCCTGAAGTAGTAAAAACTGGAATAAATTTTAAAGCCCGCCGATTGATAAAGATTCATCGCCGGCAGATTCTTTGCTTCCGTTCGCACGAGCACAACCTGTGCGGGCGGCTGGCATTGTCGGAGTGATTTTTGCAGGAGTGATTTACCGATGCCGTTCTGCTGGTGGGCAGGCGCAACTGCGATAAGTTGAATGACCGGCGAGGGGCTGAATTTATCCGGCAAAGTTACGGCGGAGAAACCGACAGGGCGATTTTGCTTTACGGCAACAAAGACATGATGGCAAAAGTTGCAGCATTTTCTCGCCCATTCGCCGTGTATTTCACGGGTTTTGTCCGACGGCAGAAAGGGGTCGGCATTGTAACGGTCGTGGATGAAAGACTCTGCGGCGATGTCCGCAATTGCTGAAATGTCGCCACTGCCCATACTGCGGATATTCACGCCTGAAGGCGGCGGCGCTGCCGTCAATTCACCGCTCTGCCTCCGCAGGTTCACCATTTGTGCAAGGTGTTCAAAACCTGTCGTTTGTAAAGGTTCTGTTTCAATGGTGTCAGGTGAACCGCCTGCGTATAAGATGTAGCGGATGCCTTGAGTCTTGCTAAACAGCAGGATATGATTGAGTAATTCTTTTTTTATTTCTTTTGATTCCGTCCCTTCGCGGACTGTGAACAGAAGCCTTACCATCGCTATCTTCATCCCATAGATTGACGATTCAACAGGAAGGTTACGAAGTATGAGCGCGCCTGCGGGTTTATCTTTGTCAAATGCACAGAATATCTCGCCGTAACTCTTATGAAAAATATTGTCCACTTCTCTTTCGTGATCAGGGATGATCAACTCAATTATTTTGTCGCGTTTCTGCATCTCCGCAAGGAGTAAAGGTTTGACAGATGAAAGTTGGTTTAAGTTGCGTATTTGTTCAATTCGGAAAGCGGGAGGGGATGTTATATGAAGATGATCCGCAGTCATACAAAAATGATTACCAGTTAAAAATAAAATGAAACATATAGAACACTGAGAAAACAGAGATTACGGAGTAAAAAAAAGTGAAATTTCCTCTGTGCTTTCTCTGTGCCCTCTGCGTCTCTGTGTTAAGTTATATAATTACCGGTTTTTTTCAAATATAATGCGCAAGCCTTCAAGCGTGAGAAGCGGGCACACTTCGTCAATCGTGGCTGATTCGGAGGCGATCAGTTCCGCCAGACCGCCTGTGGCGATGACACGCGGGCTGCCGCCGAGTTCTTCCTTGAATCGCCGCACCATACCATCCACAAGTCCGACATACCCAAAATATATCCCCGACTGCATGCTCTCCAGAGTGTTTTTGCCGATCACGCGTGCGGGCTTTTTCACCTCCACCCAACTCAACTTCGCAGCCGTGTGGAAAAGCGCTTCAAGCGAGATTTGAATGCCCGGTGCGATTGCGCCGCCGAGGTATTCACCTTTTTCGGATATGGCGCAGAAGGTCGTTGCAGTGCCGAAGTCAACCACTATTACAGGCTTGCCGTAAAGCGCCACCGCAGCCACCGCGTTGACGATGCGGTCGGCGCCCACCTCGCGCGGATTCTCATACTTTATATTTATCCCGACCTTGATGCCGGGGTCAACGAACAGCGGCTTGCACCTGAAATACTTACGAACCGTCATCTCAAGCGTATCGTTAAGAGGCGGGACTACGCTGGAGACGATAGTGTCGGTAATTTCATCGCAGTCAAGACTGCTATGGCTCAAAAATGAGAGCATTATCTGACCATACTCATCCGCTGTGCGGTCAAGCGATGTTGAAAAACGGTAATTGCCTTTCAGAGATCCGCCGTCAAATACTCCGAAAACGATATTCGTGTTGCCCACATCCATTGCCAGAAGCATACTGACACCTCGCAGGACAAAAAATGTCTTTTAAATTATATCATAAAAAATCACCGCAGAGACACAGATGGAACAGAGAAAAAATATTGAACCACTGATGAACACGGATAGACACAGATAAACACAAGCATTTGTAGGGGCGCACGGCTGTGCGCCCCATATTGCCCTTTGTGTCTTTGTGGTAAACAATTATTTGCGATTTTATGAGAAAATGGGGTAAAATTAACTTGATATAATTTCAGGTAATTGTATGAATAAAAAATCCTGTCCTTTTATTTTCCTATCGTTCATTGTCGTGATTTTCTACTTTTCAGGATGCGGCGGCAAGAAGGTGGAAAATCCGCCATGGTCTAAGTTGAAGGCTAAAATGATTTCAGCGGGTGGTGCTCACAATTGCGCAATAGTTTCCGGTGATGGAGTAAAGTGCTGGGGAAGTAACAATTTCGGTCAACTCGGTGATGGAACAACAACATATAGAACTTCTCCGTTTTATGTGAGCGGACTTTCAAGCGTTTCGGTGGTAATGGCAGGAGTTTGGCACACCTGTGCGCTTCTCACAAACGGCAGCGTTAAATGCTGGGGAAGTAATAAATACGGACAAATTGGAGATGGAACAACAACAAACAGAACTTCACCCGTGGATGTAAACGGTCTAACAAGTGTTTCTGCGATCTCAGCAGGAGGTGAACACACCTGCGCGCTTCTCACAAGCGGAAGTGTGAAATGCTGGGGATGGAACATTTTCGGTCAACTGGGCGATGGGACAACAACGGATAGAACTACACCCGTTTCTGTCGTCGGATTTTAATACAAAGGCAATAAAGAATGTTATATTCTGTAGGGGCGGTTCGCGAACCGCCCCTACAGAATCCGCGTAATCCGCGTCAAAAAATTTTCATTCTTTTAATCTCAGATATTCCCTCTGAAATATCAGCGCATCACCCTCAAGGTTCGGGCTTTCGCATACTACCTTGCCGCTGATTTTATAATCCACCAACACTTTCAGCACATCTCCATAGTTCATATCGGACTCGTCCACTAACAGATGCTGCCGCTCGCCTTTGTCGGAATATTCAATCCCCGAAAGATGAATGTGCATGTTTTGCAGGGCGGCATCGCCAAGCGTATTTCCAATCTTTTCAATCACCTCCGCAAATTCCGCGTAGGTGTTGCATTTCCCCCCTGATCGGGCATGAAGATGCGAAAAATCTACACACGGCAGAACATTCTCCAGATCGCGGCTCAACCGCAGCAATTCATCAATATCCCCGAACTGCGACCCCTTGCCGGTCAACTCCGGTCGCAGCCACACGCCTTTTATCTTCTCCTTTTTCATCATTGTCAGGACTTTTTCAATTCCCTTCCGGATAATCGGATAGACCTGTTCCGATGTTCGCCCCATATAAAACCCAGGATGAAACACCACACCGTCTGCGCCGCACAAGGCGCCGATGCGGGCGGAATCGTAAATCCGCTTTACGCTGTCCTCCACTTTTTTCGGTTCGGTGGAACTCAAATTGATGAAATACGGGGCGTGGCAGGTGAGTTTCACATTCGCTTCTTCCGCCGCCTGCCTCACAACCGCCGCCGTTTCTTCCCCCATTTTCACGCCCTGCACGAACTCAAGTTCCATGCAGTCAAGTCCCAGTTCGCGGATGCGCCGAACGCCGTCAACGCTGCCCGTGCTCGGCGAACTGCGCGGCGTGCCGCCGGTGCCGAACAATACGATGCCTGTTGCCAATTGCTCAGTGCGTGGTTTCTTTGCCCTCATCTGTGTTTATCCGTGTCCATCCGTGTTCATCTGTGGTTAAAATTATTTTTTAAATGTTTTTCCTGCTTTTTGCTCAACCGATGCCACTTTGCCCTTGAGTTGACCCGATACGCCGGCGCGGTCGTCTATGGTGATTTTTGTATATACACGCGCTGCCTTCTCGTGCACCCTGTCATGGCACCGCTTGATGAGCGACATCACTTCATCCCAATTTCCTTCCACGATTGTACCCATAGCGGTTATCTGGTAGTTAAGCCCGCTGCCGTCAACTATTCCCGCAACCTCTGCGATGTATTCACTCAAACTTTCCCCTGCGCCTATCGGAACAACTGAAAATTCTACTATCATTTCTGTATCACTCCTTTAATTTTTGATTATATCTGCGTTTGAACTGAAATACAATTTTAGCGCAGGGTGCAAAGTGCAAAGTGCGTTGTGCGTAAATATGTAAGACGGTAGAAGGTAGAAGTGAGATGGTTTTTGATCGTCTCCCATCTTCCGTCTCCCGTCTTCCATCTCCTTAACCCCCCGAATTCTGAATCTTGTATCCTGAATACTATATCTTGTATAATTATTAACCATCTGGCTGACTCAGTCTTCAGGGTGAGAAGATGATCCGATTTATAAAAAGGGCAGCAAAAGCAGGCAGCGAAAGCAGGGCTTCGCAAGTCTCATATTGGGAAAAGTTCCTGGAGAACACCGCAAATACCTTTAAAGTTGTGTGGAAGATAACATTCTTTCGCATTCTTTTAATAATTCTCATTGCTGCCTTGTTCACGACAATATTCACACTGATAGTTGAAAAGAACACAACAATGTATGCAACTGATTACGACAAGACGCCGATACAGCGTTTCGTTTCGGGCTTTTATTATGCGATTATAACGATGACAACGATAGGATATGGCGATTATTCTCCAAAGACCGTTACAGGAAAAATATTCGCGATAGCATTAGCAATGTTCGGCATCGTTTCTATCTCTCTCCTGACGGCGAACATCGCTTCGCTGCTTGTTGAAAGAAAATTAAAGGAGGGCAGGGGATTGAAAGACTTTTCATTCATGAAGAATCATTTTATTGTCTGCGGCTGGAAAAAAAATATGGAAACAGCGATCAAGGATATGCTGCTTGAGAACAAAGAATTCAAGCCCAGTGATGTGGTGATCATCGCCAATGTTGACCCTGACAAGGCGGAGATCATAAGGCAGCAGAACCCGCAACTGAAGGACATCAACTTCCTGCGCGGCGACTATTATAATGAGGCAATGTTAAGAAAAGCCAATGTCCAGGCTGCAAGACAGGTGTTCATTCTTGCCGATGAGAGCGAGGATGTTTCCGCAACGGAGATTGATTCAAAAACCGTGATGGCGGCGATGACTGTTTATTCACTCTCGCAGGATGTCCGCGTCTGCGCCGAACTCCTTGATACGAAATACGAACATTACCTGAAAAATGCCCATGTCGGCGAAATAATTTATACAAATGATTATGGACGCCTTGTTTTAGCCAGCGCCAGCGACTCGCCGGGACTGACCAATGTTATCAATTATCTTCTCAATACGGACACGCATGTGCATATTCGCACACGCGCCATTCCACAGGAGTTCGTCGGGAAAACCTATGCCGAATTGAAGGACTACTTCAGAGAAAAAATGAGGGCGAATCTCATCGGTCTTCTGGAAAATGTCGGCAGTTACAGATACCACAAGCAGGAGGCGATCAGGGAAGCGCAGAAGACGCCAGATATTTCCAAACTCGTGGAAAACCTCAAGAAAATCAAAACGATGGAAAGCAACAATCCAAACCTGCATCCTGACGATAACTACACCATACAGAAAAACTCTATGGCGGTGGTAATAGAAAAAGGTTAGTGAATAACACGGCACAACAAAAAACTGAGAAGACGAGAGAGGAATATGAAAGAGATACACGAAGGCATTGAACGGTTAAAACAGATCAGTATCTTCAAAGACATCAAGGATGACGAGGAATCGCTCGGTAGCATCTTCAACATTATGAAGGTTGAGAAATACCCAGCCAATACGAAAATCATCACGGAAGGTGAACATGGCAGCGAGATGTATATTCTGAACAAGGGACGAATTCGTATTGAGAAGAAGACATTACAGGATGAATCTTATACAGTCGTTCTCCTCAGAGACGAAATGAACATTTTCTTCGGCGAGCAGGCGTTGATGGATTCCGACCAGCGCTCCGCCACTGTTGTGGCGGAAACGGAGTGCGAATGTTTCGTAGTGAAGAAGGAGGATTTTGAAGCGTTCGGCAACAAATATCCTGCCCTCGGGCTTGCCGTAACGCGCGAAATTGCAAGGATCATCTCTCAACGGCTCAGAAAGACAAACCAGGATATGATCACTCTCTTTGAAGCGCTTGTAAACGAAATTGAATCAAGAGAATAAAATATGATCCACTAATTGCACGAATTAACACTAATTTAATTCGTGAAAATTAGTGAAATTAGCGGATAAAATTTTATATTAATGGTATGCGATTTTTGCGGCTCTTCCTATCCTGACGAGGCGAAATTCTGCCCCAAGTGCGGTATGCCCGCCCTTGATGAGAAGAAATCACCTCCGCCCCAGGCAACCACACCAACTACGCAGATACCATCCACAATTTCCTCCGTTGAACAAATCAAGAAGGAAATCCAAAAACATCTAACAGCGGTTGAAAAAACAATCCAGACCGAATCAACCCGGTCAACAGATACAGGGCTGAAAATAACAGGGCGCCCCACACATCGCCAGCCGCGCTGGTGGTTCATCACGGGCGCGCTCCTCATGCTGCCCTCGCTGCTCCTGCCCTGGATTCAACTCGCAGACCGCCCACTCTATGCGATTCGCCTGCCATTCGCTTTCCTCCTGACCGGCTCATCCGTTAAATATCCATACATCTCGGTCGGCATCGTCCTGCTTATCGTTTTCATTGTCTCACTCCGTGAATCGCTGCGGCGCAGGCGCATCATCACCTATATCCAGGCAGCCGCTGCCGTATCTGTCATTCTGCCATTGCTCGGAGTTTTTTCAGGGATACGGCAGTGGAATCTTTACATCAGCAACCCGCAGGAATATCAGATATATGTAAACGAAACGGTTAAACAATTTGACCGATCTTATGAAAAATTTGACCTGTTCATTGGCAGCAAAAAAGGCACCGGCGAGGCAGTTGCGCCGATTGATACGAGCATTACCGGCTGGCGCTTCCTGCTCAACTGGTGTCGCGCAGGACTTATCTTCCCTCTGACGGCAGGACTCTTATTGCTCATCGCCGCATGGATTTTTCCGTATTCAGGATATAGATTACACCTGCCCTCAACACCGCTCTCGTTAGGCATCACAACTGCAATCTGCGCCGCAACGCTGTTTATCATCTATCAGTTCTTCCCGTCACAATGGTTTCTGATGCAGGCGAATATACTTGAAATGATCGGCAGTCAGCAGAAGTCAATCACTGCTCTTGAAGCCTGCGGCAAACTCCCCGTGCCCCCCATTCGCTGCCAGATGAAACTGGGCACACTCTACTGGAAAAATAACCGCACTGATGACGCCCTTGATCTGCTGAATAAAATAAACGAAAAATATCCCGACTACCCGGATGTTCATAAATCGCTCGGCGATATATACTTCTTCGGCAAAAATTACTGGAAAGCCATAAATCATTACAGGACATACTGGGAGAAATATCCGAAAGACAATGATACAGTTGAAAATCTCTCTGCCTCACTTATCTATGTCGGAAACAGCCTGTATGAAAAAGGCAGACTCAAAGTGGCGATGAGGTTTCTGAAAGAAGCGCTCCTCGTGAATCCAGGATATAGAACCGATGATGCGCTGAATTTGAGAATAGGTGAAATTCACGCCGCCCGCGGCGAATGGAAGGAGGCAGCCGTTTACTACCGCGCAGTTGCCGATTTGCAGCCTGAATCGTTTGAGATACAGGTGAAGACAGCCGATATTTACAGGAAAGCAGGAGAATATACGAATGCGATTGTGTTCTACAAGCGTTCATTTCAATTGCGACCGAATGAGGCGAGCCCCTGCGTTGCGATCGGCGATATTTATCTCAGCAATTTACAGAACACGGAACTGGCAAAGCGATGGTATCGCAAGGCGATTGAAGCAAACGAATTTGATTCGGCAGCCGATGACGCTAAAAGAAAATTACAGAACCTGAAATAGTAACACCGCAACGCTGAATCAGCCGTGGATTTCCCATCGTTGGTTCAAGGTTGCGCCTTGAACCCAAATGCAAAGAATTTTATCTTTGAATCTTTGACATTCATTTGAAATTTGACCTTTGACATTTGAAATTCATTTGACCTTTGACATTTGAACTTTGATTCCAGTGCAAAAAGTGTATGTATGGGAAAATGATAATTTTTTTTGACGCAGATTACGCAGATTTTGCGCAGATTAATGGCAGATGGGAGAAGGGAGAAGTAAGATGGTAGATGATTTAAATCGTCTACCATCTCCCGTCTACCATCTCCCATCCAAGAAATCTGTGTAATCCGTGCCTAAAAAATT
>JBFMBQ010000157.1:0-2545 GCA_040755115.1 bacterium | reverse complement strand
TCCATCCCATACGGAAGAAAGATAGCATTCGCTATGCCGTGCGGGACATGGCTCACGCCGCCTGCTGAGTGGGCAAGCGCGTGGACGACGCCGACCATAGCATTGGTGAAGGCAATGCCGGCAATTGTGCTGCCTACAAGCATATTCGCCCGCGCCTCAAGGTTAGTGCCGTTGTTGGTCGCTTCCTGAATGTTCTCACAGATAACCCGCGTGGCATAAAGCGCCAGGGCGTTGGAAATCGGCTCGCGCGTCGTTGTGTGGACGGCTTCAATCGCGTGCGTGAGCGCATCCATACCCGTTGCAGCCGTGAGGCGCGGCGGCATGGAGACCGTAAGTTTCGGGTCAAGGATCGCTGTGGTCGGCGCAAGATAAGGACTGTAAAAAGCGATTTTCATGTTTTCCGCCGAATTGAGAATAACCGCTGCGAAAGTTACCTCGCTGCCGGTGCCCGCCGTTGTCGGAATCGCAATAAAAGGTTTCAGCGGGCGGTTGATCAGGTTTGCGCCCTGATAATCCTTCATCAGGTCGCCGCCCTCGGAGAGCAGTAAATTGATGCACTTCGCCGTATCAATCGTACTGCCGCCGCCGATGGTTACGATAAAATCTGCCCCCGCATCAGTTGCCATCTGGTAACCCTTTTCAACGACCGATACTTCAGAATTTTCAGGGATTTCATCAAAGAAACCCGCAATCTCAATGCCCTGTTTTTTCACAGCGTCCATGATGCGCTCAATGTGTCCCATCTTCTGCGCCATGTCCCACGCTACTATGAACACACGCGCGGCGCCCAGTTTTTTTGCCTCCCTGCCGACCTCGTTCAGTGTATCAACACCAAAAATGATTTTCGTTCTGTCCTGAAACTCAAAATATTCCGGCACTGGCATATCCGCCACCTCCTGTGTTGTTTAGTCAAATACTATTATTTACAATTTCGCAGAACAAGATTATCACATATACATAAGATAATTCAAGGGGTATATCAGAAAGGTTTCGTTGACGATAATCCTTGCCAAAGGATATAATGATTGGCAATTTAAGAATTGAAATAAAATCAGAGATAATGCTAAAAACATACTTCAACCGAATACTTGATATTGCGAAAAGGGGAGACGACAGAGAAGAAAGTTATTATTCCTGCCTTGAGGAACTCCTTAAAAATTATGCTCAAAACACCAGCAAAAAGAAAGCGCACATAACAACTCTGCCAAAAAAGACTGAAGCGGGGAATCCTGATTTCAGAATCTGGGATGGCAGGCAAAGCATCACTGGTTACATAGAAGCAAAAAAACTTACTGAAGAAAATCTTGACAGGATAGAAGAAACCGAACAACTCCAGAGATATATCGGAACATTCCCGAATCTTATTTTAACAAACTTTTTTGAATTTCGCCTGTATCGCAACGGGCAACTGATTGACAAAGTTTTACTCGCAAGACCTTATATCGTTCACGACCTGAAAACACTCCCGCCGGTAGAAAATGAAGACTCATTCTTCAATTTACTGGATCATTTCTTTGCATTCTCAGTCCCGAGAACCTATACTGCCAGGTCTTTAGCCGTTGAACTGGCGAAAAGAACACGCTTCTTAAAAGATCAGGTGATAACAGAAGAATTAAAAGAGGAAGAAGCAAAAGGCGGCGGATATATAATTGGATTTTATGAAGCCTTCAGAGAATATCTTGTCGGCGGCATAACGAAAGAAGATTTTGCCGACCTTTATGCGCAGACAATCACCTACGGTCTGTTCGCCGCACGCACACGCGCCGAGAACGACTTCAACAGAAAACAGGCTTTTGATAACATACCAAAAACCATCGGCATACTCCGCGATATCTTTCAATTCATTTCCCTCGGAGACCTACCACAGCAGATGGAATGGATAGTTGATGACATCTCGGAGACACTTGCTGCGGCTGATGTGAACCGGATTCTCCATGAATTTTACCGCAACGGCAGAGGAAGCGATCCAATCATACATTTTTACGAGACTTTTCTTGCTGAATACAATCCCGCCGAAAGAGAAAGACGAGGCGTATATTACACACCCGAACCGGTGGTTTCTTATATTGTCCGTTCATTAGACATTATTCTCAGAGAAAAAGTTAATAGAAAAGACGGCTTCGGAGACAACTCGGTTACTGTGTTAGACCCTGCTGCTGGGACACTCACCTTTCTCGCTGAAGCAAGCAGGCTGGCAGTTGAAAAATCGGTGGCAGAATATGGAGAGGGTGTAAGGGAACTCATTATCAGAGAGCATATTCTAAAAAACTTTTACGCTTTTGAATTGATGATGGCGCCTTATGCTGTGGGACACCTGAAGATCGCCTTTCTGCTTGATGAACTTGGCTATAAACTCCAGAAGGATGATCGCTTCAAACTCTATCTCACCAATACTCTGGAGATGGAGGAACTCGCCCAGACAATGCTTCCCGGGATGTCCTCACTGGCGGAAGAATCACATCAGGCTGGCAGGATAAAAAAGGAAACGCCAATTCTCGTAATTTTGGGGAATCCGCCCTACTCCGGTCACTCTGCGAATGTCAGC
>JBFMBQ010000156.1:0-5876 GCA_040755115.1 bacterium | reverse complement strand
CATAAGTGCCGCTGTCATAGATTTCCACCGTGCCTGCGCCATACCCTTCCTCTATCACACCCTCAAAATCTATATAGTCAAGTTCGTGGTCTTCCACTGCCACGGCAAGACGCTTCGCATCATCGCCTTCCTCCGGGATACCTTTCGGCACCGCCCAGGATTTGAGAACCCCGTCCATTTCCAACCGAAAATCGTAGTGCAGATGCGTGGCATCGTGCCTGTGTATGACAAACCGAAGTTTTTTTTCTTGCTTGTCTGTTTTTTTGTTGCTCATATATTGAACTTACGCAATTTGGAGTGCGACATCACGATGTCGCTTTTAATTCGGGCGACATGTCGCCGACAACCAAAGCGGTGTCTTGCCACCGCACTCCAAAATTATTAAATTTATTTTTTTCGTTCAATGCCAGTTTCAAAATCAGTTGGGCGCTCCGAGCAAAGTCCGAAATGATGCAACACTGAATCCACTACGCGCTGCGCGGCTCTGCCGTCGCCGTAAGGATTCCGCCCATGCGTCATCTCACTGTAGGCATCATCGTCATCCAGCAGCCGCCGCACTTCTTTTATTATATCTTCCTGTTGTGTGCCGACGAGGAGTGCTGTTTTCGCCCATATCGCCTCAGGCCGCTCGGTTTTTGTCCTCAACACCAGAACAGGTTTTTTCAATGACGGCGCCTCCTCCTGAACACCCCCGGAGTCCGTGAGTATGATGTAAGAACGCTTCATATAATATATAAATGAAAGGTAAGTCTGTGGATGAAGCAGGTGGATTCTGTCGCTGCCGTCAAGCAACTCATACACCGTGTTCCTGACATTCGGATTCAAATGCACGGGAAAAACCACATGGACATCAGGGTAAGCGGAGACGATTTCCCTTAAAGCGAGACAGATATTCCGAAGAGGCTCCCCCCAATTTTCGCGTCGGTGCGCTTCAACGAGGAGCTCTCGTGCGCCATCGGGCAGCCTGAAATCCGCATCGTCAGGCATCGCCTTCTTCTCGGCGATCATGAGCGCATCAACAACGGTGTTGCCTGTAACATATATGTTCTCTGAGCGGTGATTTTCCTTCAGGAGATCATCCTTCGCAACCTGAGTGGGTGCTAAAAGAAGTTCCGAAAAGGAATCAGTGAGGCGGCGGTTCATTTCTTCTGGATATGGGTTATAGAGATCGCCGGTGCGCAATCCTGCTTCAACATGCCCGACTGGGATCCGAGAATAAAACGCCGCTAATGCAGATGCAAACGAAGTCGTGGTGTCTCCATGCACAAGCACAAGGTCGGGCTTCTCTGCTTTAAGTAAACCTTCAAGTTTTTCAAGCGCACTCGTTGTAACATGCGTCAGACTCTGATTTTCCTGCATAATATCAAGATCATAGTCAGGCGTGAGGCTGAAAATTGTGAGCATCTGGTCAAGCATCGTCCTGTGCTGCGCCGTTACGATAAGGCGGTGCTCGCACCAATCCTCCGCGATAAGTTTCAACACCACAGGCGCCATCTTGACTGCCTCCGGGCGCGTGCCGAAGATACTACATATTTTTAATTTTTTCACGATGTATCTGCGTCTCCTTTTCAGGGTTTTGCTGCATGGGGCATAATGCAGGCTGGAAGCCTGCGCTACACTTTTTCACGATGTCTCCTTTTCAGGATTTTACCGCTGATTATCAGCACCGGTATCAGAATCACAACGGCAATGACAAGAAGCATGGCAAGTTTCCATGCGCGGATGAGCAGCAGAGAAAAAATGCCGAGCGCAAGCGTCATAATATAAAAGAGCATCACGGTATCCCTGTGCAGCCAGCCGGCAGATAGAAGACGATGGTGAATATGCCCGCGGTCGGGCTGCCCCATAACCGGTTTCCCTGAACTTAATCTCCGAACTATAGCGAACCAGGTGTCAAAAATCGGTATCCCCAATACGAGGACAGGTATAAGAAAAGTCAAGCCCAGTGTGCTCTTGAATGCCCCTTCAATTGCAATCACTGACATCATAAAGCCGAGGAAATACGCCCCCGAATCTCCCATAAAAATCTTCGCCGGATAAAAATTCCATCTTAAAAAGCCCGCGCTCAATCCGATCATTGATGCCGCAAGATAGACGCTTCCCGCCTGCGCTTTTTCAACCGCCACAAGAAACAATGCGATAGATGCAATGCAGGTAACGCCGGCGGCAAGCCCGTCAAGCCCGTCTATCAGATTCAATGTGTTCGTTATGCCGACGATCCATAATATGGTTATGAAAAATGAAAGTATATCGGGTAGAAAAATCATCCCACCGTCGCCGAACGGTTTTGTGAGATATTCAACACGAATCCCGATGAGATACATAAATACTGCGACGGCGACCTGCCAGACTAATTTCCATGTTGCGCGGATATTGTAGAGATCGTCAATGATCCCGAGCGCAAGAATCAAAAAAGCGCCGACAGTGATAGGGAGCCACGAATCTAATTTAGTTAAATAAAAAGGCGAGGAAAACACAAAAGCGAGGAAAAGGACAGGACCGCCGAGCCGTGCGATGGGGACGATATTAACGCGGCGCGGGTTGGGTTTATCAACCGCGCCGATCTTTTCAGCGAGCGAGATGAAAAAAGGCGTAAAAATAAGGACGGTTAGGAAAGAGACGGAAAAAATCAAGAATAATTGACTATAGTTAAACATAGTTATTTATTAAACATGTCATCTCAAACTCTATCTTTATTCATTATATCCGTGTTTATCCGTGTTCATCTGTGGTTCCATTTAATGCTGTCTTTATTTCTTTTACCAATCTCCCTAACAATAACCTTCACCGGCACACCATACATCTCATATGTTTCTATCAAATACTTCTCTATCATTTCTAAGTATCCATCCGAAAAACAATCTTTTCGCTTCACCTTTAACATCACTTTCGGCGGAAACCCGCCGATTTGCTCCACACCTTTTACTTTCCCATCTAATCCTTTCTTTGAACGCGGTGGTCTCATATCAACAAACCGAAATATCACTTCCTCCAGCATCGCCTGCGGCAACTCGGCGCCCATCCGCCCGCTTACATCGGAGATTTCCTCCAGCATCCCGCTGACGCCTTCTCCGGTCAGCGCCGATAAAAACGCCACAGGTGTGAACGCCAGAAAGTTTGCCTCTCCCATCAGATATTCTATAAATCCCTCTTTGTTCGGATTCTCTATCAAGTCCATCTTATTAACCCCGATTACCAATCCCTTGCCGCTGTCCTTTATGTAGCGTGCAATCTTTTTATCGCCTTCAAGCAGTCCCGCCGCTGCGTCAATGAGCAGAACCGATACGGTTGAATTTTTTATTGACTTGCACGCCCTCGTATAACTGTAAAAATCCACCCCGACAAGACCGCTTTTGCGCTTCCTTATGCCTGCCGTATCAACAATCTCGTATTCCTGTCCCTTGTAGTGAAACAGGGTGTTCACGCTGTCGCGTGTCGTGCCTGCTTCCTCGGAAACCACGCACCGCTCCTCACCAAGCACGGCGTTCACTAATGATGATTTGCCGACATTTGACCGCCCGACAATGCAGAATCTTACCGGTTCTGCGCTTTCTGTTTCAGGTAATGCGGTTTCGGTAAGGATGCCTGCGATCTTCTCTCCGAGATCATCTATCCCGGAATTATGCGCCGCAGATACGGCAACGGGTTCTCCAAGCCCTAATTTGTAAAACTCCGCCGCGCCCCCGGCAAGCCGATTATTATCCGCCTTATTAGCGACAATTATAATTGGCTTCATTTCACTCCGAAGTATATCTCCTATCCGTTCGTCTTCAGGCAGAATTCCTGTTGAGACATCAACAACAAACAACACGACATCCGCTGTGTGCAGCGAGCGGTTTATCTGTCTGTCTATTGCCTCCTCAAGTTCCATTTTTTTGCCCGACACAAAACCGCCGGTATCAATCAGCACGAACGGTTTTTCCCATCTGCGGCAGATTCCATGCAGGCTGTCCCTTGTTACCCCCGGCGTGTCGGCAACGATGGCTGTCCGTCCGCCCAGAAGGCGGTTGAAGAGAGCCGATTTTCCCACATTCGGGCGACCGAATATCATCACTTTAGGCAAATCTTTGTAAGCCACCCTGCTATTACTCTCCTGTCATTTGAACAATAATACCGCGCGAACGAGGTCTCACATCAAAATCAATGAGCACTATCTGCTGCCAGGTGCCGAGCGTCATCCGTCCGTCAACCACAGGCACTGCGAGGGACGGTCCCACAATAGAAGCTCGCAGATGTGAATGTCCGTTGCCGTCGCCCCATCTCAAATTATGATGATATTCTTTTTCCGACGGTATCCACTTTTCCATCAGTTCCCTGAAATCTTTCACCAGTCCGCTTTCGTTCTCTATCGTTGTTACTGCGCCGGTTGCACCCGGCACAAAAACTGTTACGAGACCATTCTTCAACCCCGATTTTTCTAACCTGTCACTGACATCACCAGTAATGTCCCTGATCTCGCTGTTCCCGCGCATCTGGAATGTGAGTTTCTCCGTCTTCACCATTTATCTCACCCCTGAAAGTCCATTATAATTTAATACTATAGGAATTTTCTCTGGTTTCCTGCAATTAAAAAACAGAGATTGTTAACAACCTTTTTGTTAATTTCAAGGTAATATATATTATATAAGGATGATAACTTTTTCACGCAAAGAGCGCAAAGTTTAAATGAAAGGTCGCAAAGTAGGGGCGACCGGCCGGTCGCCCCTACATCTGTGTTAATCTGTGTTAATCTGTGGTTCGTTTTTTTTCGCCACAGGCGATTAATTTAAAAGAAAACGAAAAAAAATCGCTCATCTCAAAATGAACATCTTTTTAGATTTGGTGGATAATCTGGAATTCAAGAGTGATGAGGTCTTAAAATTTGTAACTTATCCGAAAGGTTATTACGCACTATTAAGGTCAGGGCGGCGGCTGGACATAATCCACGCCGTTCCGTTTCAGCCCGAGATCGTGGACTTTGACGATTATTACACTTATCTTTTGGTTCACGCCGATCAGGGATTCTTTATTCTGCGTCAACAGGTAAAGGAAAATCAGGTTTGCCCATGGTTTGTTTTATGTGAGTTTACGCCGAAGGAATCACATCAATTCGCACTTAACATAAGCGATTTAATCCCGTGTCTGAAAGAATTTGTAAAAAGCACACCGATATAAATTGCAACTTCTTATAAGCGTCAATCTTTGTTGTCTTGCAGTTTTGTCTTTTGAACAATCTTCATAAGACCAAGCGCATCGCCGTTTTTCGGATCAATCGCAAGTATTTTTTCAAGTTCTGTTTCTGCGTTCTCAAATTCACCGAGTTTCCGATATATATTCGCCAGATACAATCGTGCACGGAGATTGTCCGGCTCAAGGGCGAGGGCGGCGTTAAACTCCGCAACCGCCTCCTTCAATTTTCCTGTTTCCATAAACAGCGCGGCAAGGTTAAGATGTGCGCGAACATAACCCGGTGCTACTCTGATTGCGGTTTCAAACTCATGTCTTGCGTCCTGCATCCTGTTCTGACGCGCATAAACAATGCCGAGGTTCACATGCGCCCGGTTGCTTACCTGATAGCGGTCTTCCTTCAACGGGACAGAATCTGCGAGTTGGATTGCATTGTTGAAACTGCCCTCTGCGTTTGCGAGATCGCCGTGATTAAGATAAACCAGCCCCAGATTATTATGCGCTATAGCGGATTTGGGGGAACATAGAGTTGCATCTTTCCAGAAAGACTCTTCGTTCTGCCAGACTTCGTTGCGGGAGACTGTGAGTGCGCCTGACAGTCCAGCGATAAGCAGGATTATAGAAAAATTAATTGTTCTCCTGACTGCTGAACCCTCGTTGTTCTTGAAAATCTTACTATAAACTTGTGAAACGAACAGGAAAAAACCAGC